>NZ_RCWD01000005.1:0-178098 GCF_018448965.1 Photorhabdus hainanensis
CGCTATCGGGGATGCGGGCTGGCATGGCTTCATCAAGAAACTGGAATACAAAGCCGCAGCGGCAGGCGTCCATCTGGTCAAACTGGATCAGTGGTTCGCCAGTTCGAAAACCTGCCATTGCTGCGGTCACAAAATGCTGGAAATGCCGCTGCGTAAGCGGCTCTGGCAATGCCCTTTCTGTCGAGTCGAACATGACCGCGATATCAATGCGGCGCTCAACATCGAGCGCAAGGGCATAACAGAATTACAGGCGGCGGGACTCGTCGTCTCTGCCCACGGAGGCCAGCGTAAATCCGTCATAAAGACGGTGGCGGCCTGAGAAGTGGGAAGCCTCGCCGTTTTTACGGCGGGGAGCAGTCACTGGCTAGAAAGTCAATCAGTGGATTTTCATCATCGTGCTCAATGAGGTAATCTACCATTGCCAGCGCGTCATTATAGGCATCCTCGGAAGTGCAGCTCCCTAAGAAGGGAACAGCAGCTACCAGTACCTTTGTGGCTTCAAGTGCTTTGGTAGGTTCTGCAGTCATTCTTTCGTCTCCCGATACTGCTTAGTTAATTTGTTATATTCTGCATGAGTGGCTATATGCTTGATATATAGGCGTTTATTAACGAAATTTATATAGGCGATCATTCGTAAGTTTTGCCCACCTATGTCTATTACCCACCATTTGTCTCTGTACTTGAAATTATCAAGACTGGGGAACTGACTTCGTAATTCCACAGGGTTCTCAAAATCTTTTTCTTTTAACTGCTTATACGTTGCAATAATTGCATCTGCATCATTTTCCGTTTACAAGATGTAAACAACAAAAAACAAATACGTCGCCGCAGAACGACAATCAACTATTGGAAAATACTATAGAGATGATAGTAATCCGATCTTTGACGCTATAGATAAACTCGTTCATTCTTCATACATCCGCTTTCTTATCGATCACGATGGAGTGAAGACATGTAGGATATTATTGAAGGCTTTTTACAATTCCAGCGCGAGGTATTCCCAAAACGCTGCGAGCTTTTCAAGCGGCTTGCCACCAGCCAGAATCCACGCACTAAATAGCTTATTAATCCAAAGGAATCATTATGACACAATCTCAATACTCCCAAACTCCCCGTCAGGCCCTGACCGATGCTATCATCGACGCCAAGGCACGCAAGAATTTGACGTTCGAGGATATTGCACAAGGAACCGGTCTGAGTCTCGCATTCGTCACTGCTGCACTACTCGGCCAGCACCCATTGCCTGCCGATGCTGCGAGGATTGTGGTTGACCGACTTGAACTTGACGAAGATGCCTTCCTTCTGCTGCAAACTATCCCTGTACGTGGCAGTATTCCCGGAGGTGTGCCGACAGATCCGACTATTTACCGATTCTATGAAATGGTGCAGGTTTATGGTTCAACGCTTAAGGCGCTTGTCCACGAGCAGTTTGGTGATGGCATTATCAGTGCGATTGACTTTAAACTTGATATCAAAAAGGTCGATGATCCTAATGGTGGTTCACGCGCTGTAATTACGCTAGATGGGAAATATTTGCCGACTAAGCCATTCTAAAACAATTGCAATTGTTGGCATCGGCAAGAGGTTTGAATTTGAGAGATAAACCTCTTGCCATTTCAAAATTACGAGTGTCAACTTGACCGCTAAAAGTTCCCCACAATCCTTGATAAAGCAATGCCTGCTATAGCTCTCCAGAGAATTAAAGGGATTATGGCAGGTCTGAAGGGATTATGGTTCCGGCAGGATAAAACGAAGGGTTCGCGCAGAATTGGTCAATAACCTGCATCAACTGCGCAGGACGCTCATAGATGACCGCATGTCCACACTCTATCTCTGTAAAGCGTGCATCCTGAATTGCACCAAACAGAGCTTTGCTGTGGCGGATGGGCGTCATTTGATCATGCGTACAGCCAATAATCAGCGTCGTGGCTTTTATCGTAGGAACAATTTGAGTGATATCAACCCGGCCATTAAGGCCCATTTGTAACGCTTCAAATTCCCCTGGTATGGCATTTTCGAAGCTGATTGCAAGCTGATCTGGGTACATATTCACATGACTGGCGCCGCTGAAAGCGCAAAACATCACAAAGTCTGCAATAGCAGGTGACTGGATCTCATATAACTGACGCCAGACAGATAAAAATCGTTCTAACTGTAAATCTGTTTTCATCCATCCTGCGATCAGAACCAAATTACCAACCAGGTCAGGACGTTTAGCGGCAACAGAAGCAGTAACGACAGCTCCCAGAGAGTAACCTATCAATGTGACAGTCTCTCCCAACGCTGCTGCCTCAATAACGGCTTCGACCTGCTTTTCAAGATGTTCAAGGGTAAGCGTTTCGTTTGCTTTTACTGGTTGAGAAAAATCCAGGGATATAACTCTATTTTCCGTGGCAAGCAGTTGAAAGAGATAACCGAAATGTATCTCTGTGCTGCCGCCAGTGCCATGTACCAAGACGATAGGATTTCTATTGGCGTTATTCTTAATTGGATCGAGAGGTTGAGATGTGAAGAACTTTACTTCTTTTCCATCTACGTTTATGACACTTTCGTTGATATTAAATCTTTTCTCGGATTTATTCATGGTAATTAAATATCTCCTGATAGATATAGGTAATTAAACAATTATCTTGTGGTTGCTTAGTTAAATTAATAACTAAGTATAGAGTTATTGTCAAATTATAAAACTAAAATAGTGTCGTGATTGAATATTTCTATTATTATAAATCCCAATATTAGGTCTTATTTATTGTATTTTGGTGATATTGCAGGCAGAAAAAATAAGTTGAAACCTATTAATTAAGTCATGAATATTTTTTTGATAAAAATTATATAAATATCAATGTGTTAAAATAAATATGTTTGGGGTTGTATTATTGATTTCTTATTTCGCATTGACAGATTTTCATCCTCATACCATAGTGATTACATCACTTTTTTTATGTGATTGCATTGTTAAATAATTTTATTTATCTATTTCTTGGATGTTATTGATTGATAATTTATATAGTTAAGAGTTATCAGTAATACACCAGAAATCATTTCCCTAAATATTTTATAAAGTATTTTTTAGCTCTGACAGCATTCTGCTATAACGCCTGCCTTGGTTTATACAATTCATCAGCGTGTGTAGTCTGCTCTAGAGAGATAAAATTGAATGACATCATCGGATATTTAACACACCTGTTCAGGAGATGAAAAATGTCTACTCGAATCGTGAATGAACAACATCAACAATATGCGATAGCAGAAGGTGAAAAACGTGCCATACGCACAATTAAGCTATTTATTGCTCTGGGCTTTATCGCAGAGGCTGGATTTCTTTTAATGGGGCTTATTTTGTTTCCCGATAATGGTCCCTTGGTATGGCGTCTCGTGTGGGCGCTTGGTCTATGTGGTATCGGTATGGGGGCCGCCGTTGGGGGATTGACTTACTTAGTTTCATCTCGTTTGACCCCCGGAAGCACTGGAGCTTATATCATGACCGCAGTGAGTAGTACTTTGCTGTTTAGTGTTTGCCAGACGCTTTGCTGGGGATTGGACCATAACGTTGGGCTGAATTACTGGGGTTCAATAGACATGCCGTTGTTGTTCCTGATTAAAGGATACACTGCTGCACTGATTGCCGGCATTCTGGGCAGTTTCCTGCTTAACTCTGTGAAAGGTGCAAGATTCCTTGCTTATCTTAAGGTGTTTTAGTGAATAAAAAATCGAGTTTTCCCAATAGTTTTGCCATTTCCGTATTTCTGGCTGTGCTGGCTGCATGCCTGAATCTTATATTGTGGCGCGCTGATATTCTGGAAATGGCGCACAACACTGCGCTGAAAGGGTTAATGGCTATTTGGTATATATTAGGATGGGGTTTTGCTCCGGGTTGCCTGACCGTGCTTGCCATCAATTCAATCAGGGGAAGATTACCTCAGAGGGTGGGGGCGGTGACTGCAACGCTCATCAGCTTTCTACTGGTTACAGGGATTTGCGGTTTGGTTTATGCTTACCTGACAAACTCCGTTTTTATGCAAATTGCTATGGGAGGCGAAGCTCATCATCACCCGACCGCAAACAACGGAACTATTCTGGGTTTTATTATGCAACTGCTACCCAGTTTATGTGCAATCGTTATCTCAATCATAAATGCATTTTCGATAAAAATGGGAAAGGCGGTTTAGGTGATAAGATCTGAATAAATTCTTGGTGGCTAAACTGCTATTATGTTGACAGTTTATTACTTGTGAATTAGCTTCCAAAGCGTAGCTAGTAGACGGTTCTTCTCCCATCTTGTCATGGTGCTCAGTTCACAGACATAAAGCGAAAGATATTCGGCCCCAGTTTTGCGAATGCAAGATTGTGGCTTCCCCACCAATACAGCTTTACAGTAGACCTTTTAAGTCCGCTGGCGTCGATTCTTCTACTGTCTGATATTGTTAGATTTATTCCTCCAATTACCCTAGTTTTTCGTTACAGTCGGGCCTTTAAGCCCAAGGGAAAAGTTTTGATTGACGTGTAAGAACGTCAGAAATTGACAAATAGATGGAAAGGAAACCAACAAATAGACGCTATCTAAACCAGCATTTGGACGATGTGATAACCAGCAAATAGACGCTGTACAAACCAGCATTTGGACGATAGCATAGCCAACAAATAGACGGAGCAATTTAAGCTTCATTCTCTACATTGAACATAAAAGAACAACCTTGAATAACACACTACACCCAAGATACATAGCACCACAGCTCAAGGCAGCATTGGCTGATACACCAGTGGTGTGTCTGCTTGGTCCTCGCCAAGTCGGCAAAACAACGCTGGCGAAATCTCTAGACCCTGGGCGGGCTTACCTAACTTTCGATGACAGTACTTTGCTTAACACAGCTAAAGCCGATCCCACCGGATTTGTACAAAGCTTGCCAGAACGTGTCACACTGGATGAAGTACAGCGTGTGCCGGAGATATTACCTGCCTTAAAAGCAACTATAGACATTCATCGTCAACCGGGACGGTTCATACTAACCGGTTCAGCTAATTTGCTGTTGCTGCCTGGAGTACAGGAATCATTGGCAGGTCGTGTCGAGGTGATCTATTTACAGCCACTTTCTGAACAAGAAAAGCAGCATAGTCCAACATCGCTACTCGAACAGCTGATCACGAACAAAATCTCTCCTTCAATCAAAGGGGAACAAATCCTCATTGAAGGTGTGGTCGAAGCTGTAGTACAAGGCGGTTATCCAGAGCCGAATACGCGCAGTGAGGCGCGAGCACGTCAGTGGCATAAGCAGTACCTCAACGCCATTATTCAACGTGATGTAAAAGACATTGCAGCGATTCGAGATGAAGATGAGTTACTGCGACTTATCAAGACTCTTGCACTGCGTACTGGTAACTTATTGAACATCAGTGGATTGGCGAAAGGTCTGGGTCTTCAGCGAGAAACCGTGGATAAATACATCACCATTCTAGAGCGCTTGTTCTTAGTGAGGCGCTTACCGGCCTGGCATAAAAACCAAGCCAAGCGTTTAATTAAAGCCCCTAAAGTTCATGTGGTGGATTCGGGTCTGGCTTGTGCTTTAAATAATCTGAGAGTTGACGATTGGCATAACCTTAGTAATGATTTTGGTGCGGTACTTGAAAGCTTTGTGGTGCAACAATTGATCTGCCAATCAGGTTGGAGTGAACATGAACTGCACTTCTCCCACTATCGTGATAAAGATCAGGTTGAGGTTGATCTGGTTATTGAAGATAGTCGAAGAATTTGGGGGATTGAAGTTAAAAAAGCGGCCAGCATACAGCCGAAAGACGGTATGGGATTGGCTAGATTAGCTTCACTGGCTGATAGGGATTGGCAGGGTGGCATCTTACTGTACACCGGTAATAATTGCCTCCCAATTAGCCACATACCGAACACATTTGCGGTACCAATGAATGCGCTTTGGGGACATTGATATCCACCACGTCCTAAAGGACGTGGTTCCCTACATTCAGAGGCTGTCGCAAAAAGCCGACATTTCTTACTCAGGGGGAATACAGAGATTTATTGCCTGTTATTGGTGTTGCTAACCCATAATATCGGAGCAACTACCCTTAATAAATTATACGTCATAGTATGTAAGGTAAATTCTATTCCTTTCGTTTTTGTTTGGCAGTGATCACCGGGAATTAATTATCAGCAGCCGATCTAAAGGAATTGACCGGAGGCACCTTTGCCCATGCGCAGAATTGATTGCTTCGGAACTCATATCCAGAGCCATCACGTGACCACTTGGGCCAACACGGTTTGCAATTAAGCGTGTGAGGTCACCGGTACCACAGCCTATTTCGAGTATCTGCATGCCAGTACGGATACCCGATTCAGTCAGGAGTCTGTCAGTAATCTGTGTTTCATCCAAATTAAATTCTTTCGCTGCTATTTTGATTAATTCTGTACGACTGACTTGTGAGGTCTGGGTTTTGCACAGAACTCTGAGAAATTTGTTGTTAGTTTTATATAAATTTTCCTGGTACATTTCGGTAGTTCAATTCCAATCATTATATGGAATAAAAATTCCTTCTTATTTAAAATATTAATTTAGTTGATGTCTGAGTGTTATTTGTAAAATTAGCTTTTCTATTAATTACATTTATCAACACAATTTCAATTTTAAATATAAATTTCCACAATTAATACACTAGCATCGCATTCAATATAAATATAGTTTTAATATCTATAATGTTAATAGTGTTCTATCTATCTAATTAATTAGTATTTAAACTCAATGTCCTGACTCCCATAGGAAGATATTTCGATAAACTCTTTCTTTTTTATTATTGGTAAATTATGGCTAAATTTGATGTAATTTGTCGTGCGCGACCTGTAATCGACAAGCGCTGAACCTAGTTGATCAACTTAAAATAAAAAGACATACTATCTAAGCATGGATTAATACGACAGAGCCGAAACATGATTAGAATTCCAATCTAACTATCTTGGAAATATACACCTCTGCTATCCATTATAAATTCCTCAAGCTAAATAAAACATTTAAAATAAATAATTTTATTTTTTATTGTTTTTTATTAAAATTATATCTTCTAGTGAAAATTTTCTATCAATGAAGTGGTTTTCTTATTTTATTACTGTAATCTGAATTGTCGCATCTGGTTTTTATTGAATCTGTGCCTCTCAGTTTTTATACTATCATTTGTTCTGTCGTACTTTTCCGTTAATGTGACAAAAGTTTTTTCTTGGCTATCAAAAAACACTTGAAAATAACCATGTGAATGATAAGGTTTAATTTCAAACATTTCAGGCAAGGAAAATAAAAATGATAAATAAACCGATTATCTATGATTTTCATGGTGATAAACCATTAAGTACGCCTTTTACTAATATAAAGCCCCAAGACATTCATATTTATCTTGATGTTGATACTTATATTGGTAGCAAAACATGTGGATAAGCTTGTAAGCATTGTTGGTTTGTTAACTATGAACATGTTAAAAAGTTAAAGTTTAAAGATAATGAAGGAATAAATATTACTCGTTTTTTAAAATCAGAAGGTTATAAGGTCTATCCAAGATACACGGACAGCTTTGCTTATGATGGTGAACTGATGCGACATTATGGTGTTGCGAGAGCTAGAACTTATTTTGAAGGTGATACATCATCTAGCGTTGCAATGGAGAGTGGAGAAGCTTGGACAAGTGGTCGGCCATTATTAGGTGAAAAATCAGAATTTCTTTTAGATACGGCAAGAGATTATGGATACGGGACAATCACACTTACTTTCCACGGGTTAATTAACGAAAAAGGAATAATTTCTGATAGCCATGAATACCCAATAAAAGGGGTTCTTTATGGCACAGACCTTGAGCGTGTTTTGAAAGCTATAAAGGATTACAACGCAAAAAATAGAGATATCTTTAATGGATTTAGAATAGGAATTGGTATCACTGTAGGGTCACACAACGTATCGAAAGAAATGCTTGAACGTTATCTAGATTATTTCAATAAAATAGGAATCGATACTCTGCGATTTAATAAATTCTTTGATCATGGAGGAAAGCACCCTCACCTAGAAATAACACATAAAATGTGTGCTGATTTTTATGAAAATATAAAATATTTTCATGAAAATAAATTATTAAATTTTCAACTAGGTGTGAGTGAGGACTTTGGTTCTTTCGGGATAGATGTTTTAGGATTACCTCCATCTGTTGGTCATTGCCAAGCGGGCAAACAGCTTTTTGCCATTATTCCGTTAAAAAATAAAAAAAATAGAGAAAAACATAAAGATTATTTTTATGAAGAGATTGGCGACATTGTAGGGTGTGTGAATATTTTTGAACCTAAAGTAGGAAACTTAACTAGAGTGACTAATGTTCACAATGAGACGATAACATATAAAGTCAATTTTTATCTTGATGAAATTAACGATCTTGTTACTAAAAGATTAAACGGTGTGTTAAAGAATGGGTGTTTTGCTCGTGAGCTAATGAATAACCTCTCTGGTAGATCGATAGAGATTAAAAATGTTTAATAGATTATTGGTAATAGAAAAAAACCCATCCGGTTCGATTGGGTTAAAAAAAGCAAAAGAGCTGGGTGCTTATATTATATTTATTGGATCAAGGAAATACTATAATAAGGTATCTGATAATGATTTACTCTATATTGATGAATTCTTCGAAGCAGATACCAATGATGATCAGCTTGTTATAAATATGGCTGAACATATCAATGCTAAGAAAAAAATACAGGGTGTTATTACATTTATGGAGTTCTATGTTCCCCTTGCGGCTAAAGTAGCAGAAACATTAGGTCTTAAAGGAATAACATATGAGAATGCATTGAAAGCAAGAAACAAACACTTAATGAGAGAATCCTTTAGGCAAAAAAATGTTCCTATTCCTAAATACGCTCTAATTTCGAATGTTGACAGTGCAAAAATAGAAGCAGCCAAAATTGGGTATCCAAACATTATAAAACCTATTAATATGGCTGGAAGTCGAGGTGTTTTACGTAATGATAATGTCATCGAATTGGAAAGAAATTTCCGTGAAGTCTGTGAAATAGCTCCTCCATTTGGAGTAAAAAAATCTTCTTTGTTTTTGATAGAAGAATATCTAGAAGGACAAGAATACAGTGTTGAATCTATTTCCTTTAATGGTGTTGTGAACATTATCACAATTACTAAAAAATACGTATCAGATAATGGTTATTTTGTTGAATTAGGGCATACATTGCCTGCTAATCTACCATTACAACAAAAAATTGAAATAGAAAAAGTGGTAACACAAGCCTTGCTCGCGTTAGGTATTTATAATGGAGGAGGACATACCGAGGTTAAGGTGACAAGTGATGGTGTCAAAGTCATTGAAGTAGGAGCTAGGTTAGGAGGAGATCATATTCCTGAATTAGTGGAAATGGCTACCGGTATTGATATGTGGAAAGCAGTTATACAGGTTTCGTTAAATATTTCACCTGACTTAAGTGAGAAATGCAATAAATATGCCGCTATTTCTTATATCACCGCACCTTCTGGTATTGTTAAAAAGATAAATTACACAAAGAATGACTTTATCCATTTTGATGTTAACGTTGGAGAACATATTGAATCACTTAAAAATAGCTCTCAACGATTAGGGTATGCTATTGCATGTGGCGTAACAGCGGAGCAGGCTGAATCTGATAGTCATCACCTTAAAGAGAGTGTTATTATCGAAATAGAGTCAACATAACTCAATTACGTATCCTGGTGAATCAATGGCATCTCTATTTAGATTATCTTTATTAAAACATTTACCTCCCCCAATTTTTATCATGTTATTGGGGACACTGTTAACAAGGGCCGCCTATTTTATGGTTTGGCCTTTCTTAGCGATGATCCTTTATCGGCAGTTTAACATGTCAGCGACAGGGATTGGCGGATTATTGGCGCTGTCAAGTATCTTAGGCTCGGTGACAGGCATTTATACCGGATATTTGTCTGATATTTTTTGCCGCAGAACGATAATGCTTATCGGGGTGATGATAAGCATTATTTCATTCATCATGATGTCCTTCTCATCTTCACCTATCTTATATTTAATCGCTATATCTGGAATTAGTATTGGCCGTGCTCTGTTAGAAGCGTGTAGCAAAGCCTTAATTGGCGATTATATTGATTCTCCTAAAGAGAGAGAGTCAATCCAATACTATCGATATTATTTGGTCAATGTTGGCGCTGCAATTGGTCCTTATATTGGATTAGCCTCTGGCCTATCGGCACAGAGAGAAACTTTTCTGATTACAGCCATTGTTTATTTTGTTTATGGTATTATGTTGCGTGTCTTTTTATTATCTTCAAAAAAGGAAGAGAAGATAAAAAAAGTCAGTAATGAAATTAGCTTTACAAAAACATTGAACATAATTATTTCTCACCGAACATTCGTGATACTTCTATTATGTAATGTTCTTGTTATGTTTGTTTATGCTAACTTTGACTCTACGCTTGTTCAATATTTATCCAGATCAAATATCAACAATGTTACCAACTTTATCGCTTTATTAGTTATTGTCAACTCATTGACAATTATCACTTTGCAAATACCAATTTTAGTTTTGTTAAGAAAATTTACACCAAGAATAAAAATATTAATCGGTATCATGTTAATTGCCATAGCTCAAATCATTTTTGCATTCTCACCTATTGATACAGTTTATTATCTCTGTGTCGCAACTGTCATTTTGAGTTTTGGGGAAATAATTGCTATACCTACGTTTAATGTCGAAGTTGATAGGCTCACACCTCACCATTTAAGGGGAGCTTTTTTTGGTGCTTCCAATATGTCAAGTATCGGATCAGCTTTAGCGCCTATTTACGGAGGGATCATGCTTGATTTATTTAATGCTACTCTACTGTTTTCATTATTATCCCTAATTAGCTTGATAACTCTATTGATTTATTATATTTTTTTAATCAAAAAAAGTAATTAATGGCGGATGTATGAATTTCAATTTTGATGTTGTATTCGATCGTTCTGTTTTTTCATCCACTAAATGGACATACCCTCAAGACCCACTGTATACCGATAACAAGCCAACACCATTATGGGTGGCAGATATGGATTTTCAGTGTCCTCCTTCTGTCAGAAAAGCGCTTTTGAACATCATTGATTATGGCATATTGGGTTACACTAATTGTAGCTTATCAACATTAAATGCGATTACAGACTGGCAAAAAAACAGGCATGACTGGACAATTGAACCCGATTGGATTGTTCAGAGTCCAGGTGTTGCTACTGCGATTGATATTATAATTAATGCACTTTCGGAGCCTGATGATTCTATCATTATAATGACACCTGTTTATGGGGCATTTTCGCGCTCTATACTCGCCAATCAACGCTCCGCAATAACTGTTCCTCTTCATAATATTACTGGTCGATATTTACTTGATTTTGATGAGTTAGAAAAAAGCATTACAGCAAAAACAAAAATGCTTATCCTCTGTAATCCCCATAATCCAATTGGTAAAATTTGGTCTATTGACGAGCTAAATATCATTGGTAATATCTGTTTGAAACATAAAATAATCATCATATCAGATGATATTCACCAAGATTTGATTTTCAATAACCGTTCGCAATACACTCCTTTAGCAGCTCTGCACCCTTATTTTTCTGAGATATGTATTACGTGTACTTCACCAAGTAAAACCTTTAATCTAGCAGGGCTGCAAACATCTAATATTATTATTAAAAATAATAAGCTACGTGAGAGAGTAAAAAAAGAATTTCTGCGATATGATATGTCCCGCCCCAACATGATAGGATTAGCTGCGTGTGAAGCAGCTTATAAAACAGGGCAGGAGTGGTTAGAAGCGCTTTTACTATATTTAAAGGGAAATTATAATTTATTACATACTATGCTGAATGGTGTTGAGGGTATTCGAGTGACTGAATCCGATGCATTATTTTTATCTTGGATAGACTTTCGGCAAACAAATATCAATTTAGATAATTTGAATAATACATTAATTCAACAAGGAAAAGTTTGGTTAGATATTGGTGAACAATTTGGTGCGGAAGGATATGGGTTTGCGAGATTGAATTTTGCTTGTCCTAGAAAGATATTAGAGTCTTCAATTAAAAATATGCTCCATATCTGTCATTTTCAGAATGATGGCTGCGTCAACTGACAGAGCTAAACCACCCAAGTCATGATTCCGGTAGTTATATGGTCGAGTTGCCTGAGAGGATCTCACCCACAGGTTCTCACGCAACCGGACGTGAAGTAGAGTAGAGCGCCAGCGAGTTACCATTTACTATGGCACTTTTTCGAACGCCCCCTCTTCAAACCGGATATGAGACTTTCGATCTCATATGCAGGTTAAATAAAATCTGCCCAAAAACAAATTCATGTAAGATAAAGCTTGCCAAAATCATCACTACGATTAGCGTAGCACATTTGGCAAACTATCTCCCTACAGTCACTACAGCTTCCAGCTTCGATCTTTAATAGAAATTTACCGCTATCTTTGAGGAAGCCAAAAGGAGCTGGCATTCTCACTATTATTATACGACTAGATATGTATGACATCATCTGACTGCGAGATCTTTCTATTGCTATTTCATAATAGCATTCAAGATTACATATCAATGAACGCCGTCTAGCGCCCCATGTAGAATGATTAGAGTTTTCTTTTTTTAACAATCCTGTAGGTATAAGATCAATATAGTCATGTGGGCAGAGTTCTTCATTGAAAAAGATATAATCAGAAATAGTATCCTTAGCACAGACTGCAAAGTACAAGTCAACTCTAGAAAAAGGGGAATTATCATGTTCAACCGTCTTCCAAGAAACTAAGCTACCAGCTACTGATCCCTTGCCAGTCAAGCTATTCTTAATAGCTTCACTCGTCTCGTTTAATGACAATCTATTCTCTACAACATTAAGTTGCTCATTATGAATATGGCAACCACTAGATTTAAGCCAATCAGCTTTGAAGTATGCATATCCTAAGTTATATAACTGCTTTTCAATACACTTTTGGTAATAGCGAATTTGGACATGCTGCCCTGAGTAGCTTTTCTGTTTCTCCGGGTAAAAAACATCAATAAAAAGGGACTTTAGTGAAAAAGGGGAGGAAAAGTAAGTGCGATTAACATATTTGTTTTTTTCATATAGGACGAATAAATCATTAGGGTTAAAAGTCTCAAATTCACTCCTTGCTTGATAGGGAATATTAGGCTTATCCCCCCAACCTCCATTAGTTAAAACAGTTGAAAAGTCACTATATCCAGTCCGTTTTAAAACTCGAAAAATAAAGCTCTGCAATGATTCACCTAACGCCGGGCCAATTTTACTAATACCAACCTTCCCCCTGATTTTAGCACGTTCAGAAAAACCAGATTAAGTAGCCTTCTTTGCAAAGGCCGGCGCACAACACAGTGGCCAATATTAGTTGAACACTACATACCAGAAATGAGCATAACTTGTAAGAATTAAGTGAACATAACCAAGACTATTGAGCATATTGTTGGAAAACGTTACACACAGAGGATAGAGCGAACCAATCTCACCCTACGGACACGGTTAAAGAGGTTAGCGAGAAAAACGATTGGCTTTTCCAAATCAAAATCTATGCACGACAAAGTGATTGGTACGTTTATCGAAAGAGAGTATTGCTATTGAATCAACTAGTTGGAGAAATAATTCATTGCATTCAGTTTGACTAATTAAGGATACACTGCTTTACTTAAGTACATTCGGCATACAAGTTGATTGCATCCGAGTAACAACACACTCATGGCAAGACATTCATTCATAATTTATAAAAACAAGGTTGTGATATGTCTCTGAATAAAATCGTCTATCAAGACAATGTCGGCGGTATTGTTGCTCTTCTTCCCTCGGTGAAGCCTTATATCGAACAATTTAACCGGGGCGACATGCCGAAAGATATGGCCTTCTTTGAAGATTTTATTCTCGAATCTCCTTTTGTCTCGCTGGATAATTTTCACCTTTCTGCACCTGCGATCGCCTTTATTGAAACCACCAACCTCTGCAACCTGCGTTGCCAGCATTGTTATGCCTGGTCGGGGAAAAAGCGGGACAACGAACTCTCCACCGAAAGAATTAAGGCGCTCATTGATGAGTTCGAGGCCTTGGGGGTCTTGCAAGTCTTTCTGACCGGGGGCGAATTGTTTGCCCATAAAGATGCCATCGAGATCATTCAGCACGCCCGGCAAAAGCCATTTAGTACCCAAATTTTTAGTAATGGCCTGCTCATTACGGAAGAAAAACTCAAGCGCATTCCCAAAGGTCAGTCGTTTTTTGTCAGCTTTGATACAGCCGTACCGGAACGAACCGTGCGGGGAAAAATGAATTTCCCGAAATTAAGAGAATGCTTCGAACTCATGAGTCAGTATGGCCATGTCGTCCGCACAGCCGTGTCTGTCCATAACCAGAATATCAATGATGTTGAAGAAATCTTCCAGTGGTGTGTGGTTTCCCCGCCCGCAATGGCTGGAAACACATCCCATCGGCAGGGCATTGCTCAATCCACATATCATTTTACAACCTGAACGGCTTGATGAAGTCTTTGCGATTTACGAACGTTGTATGGATCGCTTTCAGGGGGATGATGCCGATTCCCCGCATGAGTCCCTGATGGGGAAAAAGACAGGCGCGTTTACCTCCGATGACATTCACGGCGTTGAGACAATTAAGTTTTGTCAGACCTTGGAGCGGGCGACTCAACAAGAAAAATGTGGCCGTTCAACGGCTTATGTGAATAGCTCTGGGGAAGTGTTTCCTTGCAGTAACTGTATGAGTAACAAGATGTATGGTGCCGGAAATATTAAAGATCGGTCCTTTCAGGAGATATGGGAGACAGGCTTCTCAGATTTCAGGGACAAGACCTTTGCCAGACATACCGTCTGCCAGTCTTGCGATGTTCAGCAAAGCGGTGTTTGGTGCCAGTTTCGCTGTCCTCCGCTTGCGAAAAATGTGTCCGGGGATGAAGCGGGCTGTGGCGCAACCGAGTATCTGAGGCTGTTTATGATTAAATCGCATCAGTATTGGACGTTAAGAAGAAGTCAGGGCTTGAAGCTCAAACTGATCGCACCGGGCAATTAAGTCGCGGCGCATTCTGACAGTGGCTTTTTTGTTGTTTCACTCACAGCAACAGGAGCAAAAGCAATGAGTAAAAAAAGAGTTCTCGATATGATCCCGGATGAAGGGGCATCGATTGTTGCCTCTCCCGGAAAGAAATTTACCCGGATCCATATGGATCTATCCGCAGATGATGGCATTACTCTGGCGATGGTCGGCGCTGCAACGTCTTTAGCCAATAAAGAGAATCGCCATTCCATTACGCTCAAACCGACGAAAGAAGGGATTACCTTAGCCATGGTGGGCGCAGCCTCTGCGGCCTTGAAAAAGTAATCACAGGTGTTGCGTATGTGCATTCTCAATTCTGTACATACGCACACTTTTTGCGAAGACGCGTTTTGCAGACAGGTCCGGGACGATGAACCCTACTTCTCAGCTCTATCATTTAAAAGATGCGGATCACCAGCCTTTTCGAGTGCATATGACGGTGCCCGATACCCCATCATCTCCGCTTTGCTGTGTGTTCTTGCATTCCGGTCACATGACGGCATTTGATGCCCCCGCCCGGGAAAATGAATTCTTCTCCGCACTGCAACGGAATTTAGCAGCGCTTGGTATCGCGACCCTTGATTTTGATTTGCCTGATAAAATGCAAGCGGACGAAATCGCCTGCGCGACGGATATCCAAAAACGATACGAACGCTTCAATCAGGTGATTCAGGCCCCACTTTTTGAACCATTCAAGCGCAACTACTGTGTGATCGGGTTGTCCTTAGGCGGACAAGTCCTATTAAAGCTGTTTGAAGATTCAAATCATGCCCATGCTCACTGCCGACAAGTTTTTTTACTCAGTACCGTGGTTGAACAACCCGTGTATGTCTATGCAAATCCCGATGCCATTCATCTGATTTATGGCAGTCGGGACTGCATTGCCTATTGCGATGAGGCAACCGAGACCGTCGAACAAGTCTGCGCCCCGGACACTTATTCAAAAGACAGCGCTGACTATGTGGTGACACGCAAATCACAAGAGAAACACATTCATATTCTTCAAGGTGTTGGACATTTGATGGATATGCAGACGACAGACAACCCGCCCTGCGATCCGGCCGATTATCTTGCGGCTCTGATCGCCGGCGAATCCGAATCTCCATGTACCGCATCTGTTGAGGCGAATCATGCCAATCATTGAATACTTTTCGCCGGAACCTGCACCGCCAGAAGCATTTTTGAAAACTATCTGTGACCGGATTCAGGTGATCTTGCAGCTCGCGCCCAATCATGTGTGGTCGTTCTGGTTCCCGATCAATCCGGCTTGTTTCTTCAAACCGGACTGGGAAACCGCGAGCGCTCCGGCCCCGCTGGTCAAAATTCGCTGTAAATCCACGTACTCCAACCAAGCCGTGCAAGACATCATCACCTGTGTTGCCAATGGCATTGTTGAGGTATTTGGCGTCAACCGGGATGAGATCTATATCGTTGTCGATCAGGTGCATCCTGACCATTTATTCGTAAGAGGGCAGCTATGGAACCAGTAGATACAACTGTATTCACCCTACACCCGATTGGCTGGGTGAGAAATGAGAGAACGACCACCCAAGACGATTTCTGGGGCAGTGTGATCTCAACCATCACGCTCGATAGCAACCAGTTCACCCCGGCAGCGACGCAAGGTTTGAGTGAGTTTTCTCACTTGATAATCGTGTTTGCGATGCACAAAGTTCCTGCTGAAAAAATCGTCACCGGTGCAAGGCGCCCGCGGGGTCAGACGGAGCTGCCGCTAGTCGGCATCTTCGGGCAACGGGCCAAAGCGCGCCCCAATCGGCTGGGGGTGTCTTGCTGTGAACTGCTGGCCTGTGATGGGCTGACCTTAACCGTCAAAGCCCTTGATGCCATTGATGGCACACCGGTGATCGACATCAAACCTTACATGCAATCCTTTGAGCCACAAACAGAAATACGTGAGCCCGCATGGATATCGGCCATTATGGCACAGTACTATGACTAACGAGTGATTCATGCCCTGAATCATCACTGACATTCGAGGATCATCATCATGACGCGCATGGCCTATCTGACTGTTTTAGAAACATTGTTACACAACAATACAGAACTCAATATTCCGGTCCACGAGTACAATATCAATGTGACCTCAAATCACGGGGATATTCTCAGTGATGCAGACACCTTTCAGGCCTACGATTAAGAATCACCATATAGCTCGCGATATCGGGGATGCGGGCTGGCATGGCTTCATCAAGAAACTGGAATACAAAGCCGCAGCGCGGGCGTCCATCTGGTCAAACTGGATCAGTGGTTCGCCAGTTCGAAAACCTGTCATGGCTGCGGTCACAAAATGCCGGAAATGCCGCTGCGTAAGCGGATCAGGCCATGCCCTTTCTGCGAGCCGAACATGACCGCGATATCAATGCGGCGATCAACATCCAGCGCAAGGGCATAACAGAATTACAGGCGGCGGGACTCGTCGTCTTTGCCCACGGAGGCCAGCGTCAAGCCGTCATAAAGACGGTGGCAGTCTGAGAAGTGGGAAGCCTCGCCGTTTTTTACGGCGGGGAGCAGTCACAGTCTTCAATTAAAAATATGCTCCATATCTGTCATTTTCAGAATGATGGCTGCGTCAACTGACAGAGCTAAACCACCCAAGTCATGATTCCGGTAGTTATATGGTCGAGTTGCCTGAGAGGATCTCACCCACAGGTTCTCACGCAACCGGACGTGAAGTAGAGTAGAGCGCCAGCGAGTTACCATTTGCTATGGCACTTTTTCGAACGCCCTCACTTCATCCGGCTTTCCAGTATTATTTTTCCCGATTTTTGGTTGGACGAAACTTGTGAATCTCCTTATGGGTAAACTTTATTGTCTCTCCACAACAGTCACAACGCCTGAGCACATGCCCAGGCGGAACTCCATGCCCACTGGAAGTTATAGCCACCAAGCCAGCCGGTGACGTCTACCACTTCACCAATAAAGTAGAGTCCTTTTACCTGATTAGCTTCCATCGTTTTGGAGGAAAGCTGGTGAGTATCAATACCTCCCATCGTCACTTCGGCGGTGCGATAGCCCTCAGTACCGTTGGGTTGTACCCGCCATGATTGGAGGTTAGCGGCCAACTGTTTTTGTTGATTTGGGTTCAGTTGCTTAAGAGCAATATCTGGGATCTGACCGAGCGTTTGCAGGCACTCTGTCAGCCGCTTCGGTAATAATTTTGCCAAAGTATTTTTTACGCTTTGGTTTGGGTGGAAGCTCCGTTCTTGCTCAATAAAGGTTTCCAGATCACTATCAGGAAGTAAGTTAATGCTTACAAACTCTCCCGGTTGCCAGTAATTGGAAATTTGTAAGATTGCTGGACCAGAAAGTCCTCGGTGGGTAAACAGAATATTTTCTTTGAACAGAGTACCGTTTTCGGCGGTAACAATGGCGGGAACAGACACGCCAGAGAGCATATGAAGTTGCTCCAGTAGTGGTTTATGCAGAGTAAAAGGCACAAGAGCGGCGCGGGTTGGCAAGACTTTCAAACCGAACTGTTCTGCAATCCGATAACCAAAAGGAGTTGCTCCAAGGCCAGGCATAGATAATCCACCGGAAGCGATAACAAGTGAGCGTGTACTTACTTCCTTTCCGTTAACGATGATAACGAAACCCTGCTCATTTTTTTCTACCTGGCTAACTTCGCTGCGCAGACGAATAGTAACCTGACCGGCTTCACACTCTTTCAGCAACATATCAACGATCTGTTGGGCAGAGTCATCACAGAAAAGTTGCCCCAGTGTTTTTTCATGGTAAGCAATGCCATGACGTTGAACCAGTTCGATAAAATCCCATTGTGTGTAACGAGCCAGAGCAGACTTGCAAAAATGGGGGTTAGCAGAAAGATAAGCTGATGGTTCTGTGTACAGATTCGTGAAGTTGCAACGTCCACCACCGGACATCAAAATTTTACGCCCGGCTTTTTTGCCATTGTCCAGAACAAGTATCCGTAAACCGAGCTGCCCAGCCTGAGCTGCGCAGAACAAACCTGCTGCACCGGCGCCAATAATAACCGCATCAAATCTTTCCACTGTTTTTCTCTTTATGACTAAATAATTTAGTGGGGAATTACCCCTAATATGTTGCATTTTTAATAAGTTTGCGGGGAAAAATTCCCTTATAACTTAAATCTGTCAATTTTTTAGAAGATATGTAATTTAATGATATATAAGGAATATTCCTATTTCTTATTGTTACCTAGTTGTCATGAAATCAAAAAAAGTTCATATTTCACTTCCCCCGCTAGCATTTGTCACTGATAATGCGCCGCGTTCATGTCCAACTAACTGGCTTAACGTTTATGCTACATCTTTTTACTGGCTTGGATTTTCACACCAGCCTAATGTTAGTACTGGCACTACTGTTTGTGCTGTTTTATGAAGCCATTAATGGCTTTCATGATACCGCGAATGCGGTAGCAACAGTTATTTATACCCGTGCTATGCGAGCACAGTTCGCCGTCGTTATGGCTGGGGTATTTAACTTCTTTGGTGTTCTTCTTGGTGGATTAAGTGTCGCTTACGCGATTGTGCATTTGCTTCCGACCGATCTTCTTCTCAATGTCAGTTCTGCTCATGGCCTTGCTATGGTGTTTTCCATGTTGCTGGCTGCGATTGTTTGGAACCTTGGGACCTGGTATTTCGGTTTACCCGCATCCAGTTCCCATACCCTGATTGGTTCCATTATTGGTATCGGTTTGACCAATGCCATCGTAACCGGTTCTTCTGTGGTTGATGCGTTGAATGTGCCGAAGATGATACAGATTTTCCTGTCGTTGATCCTCTCTCCTTTAATCGGATTGATCATCGCAGGGGCAGTCGTGTTTCTGCTGCGTCGTTACTGGAGTAGCACCAAGAAACGTAAACGTATTCATCTGACTCCCGCTGAACGTGAAAAGAAGGATGGTAAGCGTAAGCCCCCTTTCTGGACACGTACAGCGCTGATTTTGTCTGCGGTGGGAGTAAGCTTCTCTCATGGGGCGAATGATGGTCAGAAAGGTATCGGTTTGATTATGCTGGTGCTAATTGGTGTAGCGCCAGCAGGATTTGTCGTAAACATGAATGCCAATGGTTATGACATCGCCCGTACCTACGACGCTATTACCCACTTGCAAAAATATTACCGGCAGCATGGCTCAGAGTTATCCCATGTGATTGAACTGACGCCATTGGTCGCTGTTGCGGAAGATGAACCGGAAGGGCGATTCCATTGTGATATTACGCGAGCTGTCGCTGTTCTTGATCAGACAGAAAACCTATTGAAGGGCATTCAGAGCTATAGTGAGCTGAATGCTGAACAGCGTAGTAATATGCGCCGTATGTTGATGTGTATTGCTGATACGGCGGAGTCTCTGGCTAAACTGCCGGAAACTCGAGCTGAAGACGCCCGTTTCCTGAATAAATTGCGGAAAGACTTATTACACACCGTTGAGTATGCGCCTGTCTGGATTATCATTGCGGTAGCACTGGCTCTGTCTTTGGGAACAATGGTTGGCTGGAAACGTGTTGCAGTCACTATTGGTGAGAAGATTGGTAAAAAAGGTATGACCTACGCGCAAGGTGTTTCAGCTCAGATGACTGCTGCTGTTTCAATTGGTGTTGCGAGTTATACCGGCATGCCGGTCTCTACTACGCAGGTGCTTTCTTCTGCGGTGGCTGGAACGATGTTGGTCGATGGCGGTGGGGTTCAGGGTAAAACCATCCAGAATATCATGCTGGCTTGGATACTGACGCTGCCGGTTTCAATCGGGCTGTCCGGTACGCTTTACTGGTTCGCTTTGAAACTGATTTAATTGTTTTAATGGATAATTTGAGGGCGGTATGGGTTAACTATACCGCCTTTTTATTTAATACCAAATCAACATAGAAATCAGGCAAATAACAACTAATCCACTCAGTGCGCTGGTCAAAATAAATTGTCTTCTCAACCTTTCACAACGAAGAACAACTTCTGGATCATGATGATCAAGGTAACGTTGTGAATTGATATAGTTCACTAGTCGTATTTGCTTATTAAGTTGCCCATGAGTAGTGAAAAAGCCGTTACCGTCTACTGATTGATAAAGCAAGGGGTCAGATTGACGAAGAATGGACAGCAATGCTCGTAGTGAAGAGAAGTAGCGCATCATATTGATAATGCAGACAAGACACAGCGCCCAAAACAATGCGATTGTACTGAACATAATCCCCTCCTTAGAATGGTTAGCCAGAGCTGTCACAAAAAAGAAAAAATCAAAATTGCAGGTGGCGACACCTTTATATTTATTGTAGGAAAGATAGCCAGATAGTACAAAAAACCTGTTTTGTGTAAGTTGGGATAAAACTAGTAGAAAAACGTCATAAACAATCATCTGGTCAGTTCTATCCAACCATGAAACCTCAGAGAGATTGATTAGCTATTCACGTAAATATATTGGGTATCAAGAAAGGCCGTAAATTCAGAGTAGGATTTTGCTATCCATCAAGTGGCAGGAAGAGCAATTGTGGTATATGTTGTTTGGTGGATGTTCTTTGTCCAGTCGCTAAACCGATGAGCTGTGATCGAAACAGGACTTGAAGAACATTCTAATTAGTAATAAACACAGGATAGTGGCAATTTGCCCTGCCAACTCACTAACTCGGCATTATGGAAGGAGTTCGCTTATGGCTTACAAACATATTCTTGTTGCGGTTGATTTATCCCCGGAAAGTCAGGTTTTGGTGAGAAAAGCTGTTTCTATGGCTAAACCGGACAATGCCAAAGTTTCCCTGATCCATGTTGATGTTAACTATTCCGATCTCTACACCGGTTTGATTGATGTTAATCTCGGTGATATGCAGCAACGTATTACTGACGAGACCCGCAGTGCGCTGAAAGCGCTCTCCGCAGATTCAGACTATGACATTCAGGAGACCCTGAGTGGTAGCGGTGATCTGGGGCAAGTACTGGTTGATGCAATCAAGAAATATGACATAGATATGGTTGTTTGTGGTCATCATCAGGATTTCTGGAGCAAATTGATGTCTTCTGCTCGTCAGTTAATTAACACGGTTCATGTTGATATGCTGATTGTTCCTCTGCGTGATGATGAATGACAATAGATTGAAAAGTTATTCGATAAAATCGCCTGCTTATGCAGGCGTTTTTTTGGGTGAAATGAGGGGGTGTTTGGCTTATGCTTGGTGCAATCAAGAAATTTTTTTTACCTTTCTGCGAAAAAACTTCTTGAAAAGTGAATATAGAACAGTGATATATTCAAAGGGCAAACACAACTTATCTCACATTTTCAACAAAAATAATGATTAGAAAATGACTGAGAGTCCATCACAACCGAAGTAGAAATAAGGAATAACTAAATGAGCTGTTTACTATCTTTGTCTTCATTTCTTGGATCGATTCAACGCAGGGATGAATATCAACCAGAATATCTCCAGGCTGTTCGGGAAGTATTCACCTCTCTTTGGCCGTTTCTTGAACAAAACCCGAAATACCGCGAACATAGCCTACTGGAACGTATGGTGGAGCCAGAAAGGGTTATCCAGTTTCGGGTTTGCTGGGTAGATGATCAGGGTAAAGTGCAGGTAAACCGGGCATGGCGAGTGCAATTCAACTCCGCCATTGGTCCATACAAAGGCGGCATGCGTTTTCATCCATCGGTGAACCTCTCTATTCTGAAATTCTTGGGTTTTGAACAAACCTTGAAAAATGCACTGACAACTTTACCAATGGGTGGTGGTAAAGGCGGCTCAGATTTTGATCCTAAAGGAAAAAGTCAGGGCGAAGTCATGCGTTTTTGTCAGGCATTAATGACAGAATTGTACCGCCATTTGGGGCCTGATACTGATGTTCCCGCAGGCGATATTGGTGTAGGTGGCCGTGAAGTGGCTTTTATGTCAGGAATGATGAAAAAGCTTTCGAACAACACGGCTTGTGTATTTACTGGCAAAGGTCTCTCTTTTGGCGGTAGTTTGATTCGCCCGGAAGCAACCGGTTATGGTCTGGTCTATTTCGTCAATGCCATGTTGAAACGTCATGGCATGGGTTTTGACGGTATGCGCGTATCGGTTTCCGGTGCAGGTAATGTCGCGCAATATACGATTGAAAAATGCATGGCATTGGGAGCGAAAGTGGTAACTGCTTCTGATTCCGGCGGTACCTTAGTTGATGAGGATGGGTTCACACCGGAGAAGCTGGCTCATCTTGAAGAGATAAAAAACCAACGCTACGGCCGTGTGGAAGAATACGCCAGAGAGCGGGGGCTGACTTTCTTGAAAGGGTTACAACCTTGGTCTGTGCCGGTTGATATCGCTTTGCCATGCGCCACTCAGAATGAATTGGACTTGGACGCGGCTAAGGTCCTTATCAAGAATGGCGTTAAAGCGGTTGCTGAAGGGGCGAATATGCCAGCAACTATTTCAGCGACAGAAGCCTTTATTGAAGCAGGTGTGCTATTCGCACCCGGTAAAGCGGCTAATGCTGGCGGCGTGGCGACATCTGGTCTGGAAATGGCACAAAATGCGGCCCGTTTAGGCTGGAAGGCTGAAAAAGTGGATGCGCGCTTACACCACATCATGCTGGATATTCACCACGCCTGTGTTGAGTATGGTGGCGAGGGCAAACAGATCAATTATGTTCAGGGGGCGAACATTGCCGGATTTGTGAAAGTTGCCGACGCCATGCTTGCTCAAGGCATTCTTTAAACTACATTCTTTAAACTAAAAGATATCAGCCGCAATAACGGCTGATTTTTTTCAACGAGGATAAATATCAAAACGGTGATTTTTCGTGGTGATAGCCGCTGATGCAGCGACTCCAGCCAAGGGTTCTGCATAATCAGGTCGCTTTACCACGACACGGCGTTTTGCCAAAGCGCGGGCGGGGGCTAGCAAATTATCAGCATCTTCATCAGCGCCAACCAGAGACTGGAACACTCGCATCTCTTTTTTCACCAGTGCGCTTTTCTGCTTATGTGGATACATAGGATCAAGATAAACGACATCGGGCTGTGGCGTAATATCGGCCAGCGCTGTAATGCTGGAGGCATGGAGCAGCGTCATGCGCTCTTGCAACCAGCCGCCAATTTCTTCATCCTGATAACCTCGTTGCAGTCCATCATCCAACAATGCCGCGACCACAGGATGGCGTTCCAGCATTCTTACATGACAACCCAGTGATGCCAGCACAAAGGCATCGCGCCCCAGGCCGGCGGTAGCATCTACGACTGTTGGTAGATAATCTTTTTTGATCCCTATGGCCTTAGCGACTGCTTCGCCGCGTCCGCCGCCAAAGCGACGGCGATGTGCCATTGTACCTGATACAAAATCGACATAGATGCCGCCTAGCTTTGGCTCATCCCGTTTATGAAGTTCAAGACGTTGAGGGGTAAGGACCAACGCCATAATCGCGCTTTCGTCATGCGCTAACCCCCAGCGTTCCGCTAGTTGAGATAAGGCGCTGTTATCAGCGCCTTGTTCACAGATTAAACAGATTCCCACCTTAAATTACCCTTTAATACCGGCCTTGCGCAGCATTGCATCCAGTTTTGGTTCACGGCCACGGAAGCGTTTGAACAACTCCATTGGTTCTTCTGAACCGCCACGGGACAAAATGTTATCAAGGAAAGATTGCCCGGTTTCGCGGTTAAAAATGCCTTCTTCCTCGAAACGAGAGTAAGCATCGGCTGCCAACACATCAGCCCACAGATAACTGTAGTAGCCAGCGGCATAACCACCGGAGAAGATGTGGGTGAATGAATGTGGGAAACGGCCCCATTCAGGTGAAGGCACTACGGAGACCAATTTCTTCACTTCTTTTAAGGTCTTCATGGTTTGAGCGCCTTTCTTTGGATCGTAGTTAACATGCAGACGGAAATCGAACTGACCAAACTCAAGTTGACGCAAGATCCTCATGGCAGCCTGATAGTTTTTGGCTGCTAACAGATTATCCAACATGGATTGCGGCAGAGGTTCTTTAGTCTCATAGTGACCAGAGATGAATGCCAGTGCTTCTGGCTCCCAGCACCAGTTTTCCATGAATTGGCTTGGCATTTCAACCGCATCCCACGGTACGCCATTGGTACCGGAGACGCCGGCAGTTTCAATCTTAGTCAGCATCAGGTGCAGACAGTGACCAAACTCGTGGAACAGCGTATTGACTTCATTGTGAGTGAATAGCGCTGGTTTATTGCCAACAGGTTTGTTGAAGTTGCAGTTCAGATAAGCGACAGGCTTTTGCAGTTCGCCGTTGGAACGGCGCATGCTGCTGATACACTCATCCATCCAGGCGCCGCCACGTTTATTCTCGCGTGCGTACAGATCCATATAGAAGCTACCACGTAGCTCATTGGTGTCATCGTACAGATCAAAGAAACGGACATCCTGATGCCAGGTTTCTACATCATGGCGCTCTTTAGCCGTAATGCCATAGATACGGCGAACAACTTCGAATAACCCTTCGACAGCCTTTTGTTCAGGGAAATAAGGACGTAATTGCTCATCATTGATAGAGAACTCGTACTGTTTTTGTTTTTCGCCATAATAAGTCATATCCCAAGCTTCCAGCTTGTGGGCGCAATGATGCCATTTAGCAAAACCTTTTAATTCATCTACTTCCTCTTCGCCCTGTGGATGAGCGCGTTTTGTCAAATCATTCAGAAAATCCAATACTTCCTTCGGGGTTTTTGCCATCTTGGTTGCAAGGGATTGTTCTGCATAATTTTTGAAACCAAGCAACAGAGCTTGTTCGTGACGTAGCGCGAGGATTTCGGCGATCACTTCGCTGTTATCCCATTTACCTGCATTTGGCCCCTGATCGGATGCGCGGGTATTGTAGGCGTGGTAAATTTCCCGACGCAGTTCACGGTTATCTGCATAGGTGATAACCGGCTGATAACTTGGTGCTTCTAAAGTCAGTAGCCAGCCTTTTTGTCCTTTGGCTTCTGCTTGTGCTTTAGCGGCGGCAAGCGCGCTTTCAGGCAGACCAGCCAGATCTTTCACGTTAGTAATTAATTTGGTCCAGCCCATAGTGGCATCAAGCACATTATTGTTGAATTGCGAACTTAAATCTGACAAACGAGCACTGATCTCGCCATAGCGTTTCTGCTTCTCTTCAGGCAGACCAATACCTGATAGTTTAAAATCACGCAGTGCATTTTCGACAACTTTGCGTTGAGGCACAGAGAGCTTCTCAAACTCCGCGCTTTCACGTAATGACTTATAGGCTTGATATAGTCCCTTGTGTTGACCTAACCAGGTACTGAATTCGGACAGTAATGGCAAACTTTCTTCATAGACGGCGCGTAATTCTGGGCTGTTTTTAACCGAATTCAGATGATTGACTGGTGACCATGCACGGGATTGCTTATCACTTGCTTCGGCCAATGGCTGACACAGATTATCCCAGGTAAAAACGGTATTCTCGGCCAATATTTTTTCGATAGTTTGGCGATAATTGGCAATGACTTCTTTTACAGCGGGAACAACATGTTCTGGTTTAATAGAAGAAAATTTTGGTAAACCTGATGGAACGAGTAACGGATTAGTCATATAAAGCGTCCTTTTTATGTGTTGGATACATTGCTGAGAGGAGCAACCTTGTATCGTAATGGGTATCGGCTAATAAGATGTAGGTAAAATTCGACAAACTCAACGCGAATGTTGAGTTTATGAACAACAAAATTTAATGCTTTTTAGGAAATTGAGAATGATTTCAGCAAACGGATTCAGAAGCCAGATAATATGCGTTATGATTAGCTCCTTTTCATAATTCTTTGTATTTATATGGAAGATCATCGTCCCCGGTGGGGCGGCTGGACTTCAAATCCAGATGGGGCCGCCAGCGGTCTCTGGCAGGTTCGACTCCTGTGATCTTCCGCCATCCGCACTCGCCCCAGAAAAAGTCATCAAAATTAGTATGGTAAAAACGAGAGTGACCATAAATTTTATGCTCTCCTAAGACATTTTGGTTTCACTTTTTGCAATCAGCCGAACGCCGAAGCTTTTTAATGCCTGTAGTTGTTCCGGGGTTCTGGAGGCGTGCCGGTTGTACGTTTTGATGCTTATCTATTTTCCCGGCGTTTTGTACATTAAAATCACTCTTAATGCACAGTCGGGCTGGGAACTGTTGGTGAGGCAGCAGGTTTCTTCGCTCTTATTACGACCTATTGGCTGAAAAAATTATAGGGACAGCTTTGTGTCGCAGCACAAAATGGTAAACAGTGTCAGGAACTCTAGCCATCCCTTCCATTTTTGCCATTTTGACCACCATTAGGACCTCCTTTCCCTCCTGATCCACCTTTTCCTCCATCGCCACCATTTGGCCCACTTCCACCGTTGCCGCCATTGCCGCCATTACCACCATGAGATCCTGCTCCACCTCCTCCATTACCGCCGTTACCACCAGGTCCTCCATTTGAACTATATAATTTCAAATCAAAATCTAAATTTGTTGAATTTTGATTTTCTAAATTAAATTGATTTTTTAGGGCGGTGGTTTCTGCTGAGGCTATTGGTGTGATTGAAAGGAAAGAAATAGCTAATAATGAACTTGTTAAAAATAAGGATGTTTTTTTCATAAATGCTCCATTTACTATATGACTATATGACTATATGACTATATGACTATATGACTATATGACTATATGACTATATGACTATATGACTATATGACTATATGACTATATGACTATATGACTATATGACTATATGACTATATGGAACAATATTAATAACCTTCACTAAATATAATTTGAGTGAATTTAACTTTCAACAATAATTTCACTGGCGAGCATAAAAAAGTGCGGGGCACCTATGCGGCAACAGCTTCTGCCAAGTCGTGACTTGCTCTGTTTGGGCATTGAGGCAACCCGAGCGACCATTTCATCATTAAGAAATTATGTGTGCTGATATTGCTGAATTTAAGTTAGTCAAAGCAGTAAAAGATCAGAATGGGCGGAAGGTTGAATTGCCGCTGGCAATTTTTGATCCCATGAATCCGGAACTGTCGAAGATGTCGGTAGCAGGCAACTAATTGGTTTGAGTATTTTAACATTTATTCTTCCAGGTATATTAGTACCATTGGTTTTTCACCTACTTGAGATAACGGTCAATAGAGCGGAGGCAATTGATGAGTGATAATCTGCCTGAAGCACCACAGGGCGAATTTATTTTGTTCCGAAGTGACGATGGTCAGGCACATGTCGAATGCCGTTTTGAATCCGATACGCTGTGGTTATCACAAGCGGAGATAGCCAATCTTTATCAGGTGACGCCTCAGGCGATCACACAGCATGTTAAGGTTATCTATGATGAGGGTGAACTTGTACAAAATTCAACTTGTAAGTCTTTCTTACAAGTTCGACAAGAGGGTAATCGACAAGTTAATCGTAATATACTGCATTACAACCTCTCAGAGGTCTTTTTGGTTTTAGAGAGGGGAAATATAAAGATATAATACCCTTATAATTACAGCTTCATCTTATTAGATAAATAAATTATTCATAGGATTATATACTGTGAATAATTTATTGCTTTTTCATTGAAATAGATAGCGTAAATGAAGTAATTATAAAAAATTAAAATTAATTTATTGAGCGGCCACATTATAAATTTCGTGCTATTAGTCAAGATTTTGTCCATACTACATAGACTATTTTGCATGAATATAGGTTTAATAGTGATTATATAATTGTTAGAGTAAGAGGAATATGTATGTCTTATTTTTTTGATACAGCAGTTAATATAGAGGGAAATAAGAAATTAAGAACGCCTCAGATTGAGGCATACATCAAAATTAGAGAATATTTTAATCAACCAAATAATAAAGAAGCATTAGTAGTACTACCGACAGGTACAGGTAAAAGTGGTTTAATTTCTATTGCGCCATATGGAGTATCAAATAAAAGAGTTCTTATTATAACTCCTGGGCTTGTTACTAAAGATAGTATACGAAAAACTCAAGAGGTGTTAGAGGACAATTTCTGGGTGAATTGTGATGTTATATTTAATAGTAAAGATATTCCTGTGGTGAATGAATATCTTCAAGATATCAGTGATGAGCATTTATTTGCTAGTCATATTGTTTACTCTAATATACATCGAGTATCAAGTAAGCGTGAGACAAGTCTAATAAGTAGAGTTCCACAGGATTTTTTTGATTTTATTATTATTGATGAGGCTCACCATGCTCCTGCCAAAAGTTGGCGTGAAGTTTTGGGATATTTCCACGAGGCTAAGATACTTCATGTTACAGGAACACCATATCGAGGTGATAATCAAGAAATTCCTGGAGAAAAAATACATGAAACTCCTCTTTCAGAGGTTATGAAAAATAATTATGTGAAGTGGTTAAGAAAAGAGACAGTTAATGCACATGAATTGTATTTTTCTATAAAAGAAAATGAGGAGGTCAAATTATCAAAGGAAGAGGTATTGGCATTTAAAGATAAAGAGTGGATAGAGAAAAGTATCGCTCTGTCGGAGGAATGCTCAAAAGATGTTATTGAGTATAGCATATTAAAATTAAATGAGTTAAAAAAATTATCTAGTAAAGTTCCCCATAAAATATTAGCTGTAGGTTGTAGTATTTCTCACGCAGAAGATTTATATCATTGGTATAAAGAAAAGGGATTAAATTCTATTATTGTTCATAGTGAAATGTCCTTAGATGAATTACGTAGATCTTTTAGAAACATTGAAAATCATCAATGTGATGTCGTAATTTCAGTTAACATGCTGATGGAAGGTTATGATCATAAATACTTAAGTATTCTGGCTATATTTAGGCCATATAGAAGTATTAATGCATTTGCACAAGTGATTGGTAGAATATTGCGTGCAATACCTGATGATGAAATAACAGCTTTTGAAATTGATAATAATGGATTGGTAATATTTCATGAAGAAATTGGACTCAACACAATGTGGAATGTATTTCAAAAGGAAGTTGATAGAGCTAAAAGAGGAAGTATCCGGGAATATACATTTAGTGATAGAGAATATATTGAGAGAGAAAATTCATTAGCTAGTGTAAATAGTGAGGGAGCTTTTATTAGTAATAAAGATTCATATCTTGATGATATAGATTTTAATGAATTATTTGAAAGAAAGAGAGCGGAGATAAATGCGTCAGTATCCGAAAATATAAATAAAATTATTCAATCGGGAGTAGATCTACCATTAGATGTGCGTGAAAATTTGAAAGATTTTCTCGTAGAGAAAGAAATTCGTAAAGCTGCTAAATTAATAGACCCTGAGTTGATAGAGAAGCGGCCTGCGCAAGCAAGAAAAATGATGCGACAAATCTTGAGTACGAGAATACAGGATGAGGTTGCTAATCTTTTGATTGAAAACGGTATTGATGAAAAAGGCTCTGAGCTTTATCATGTTTTTAATCGCTATATTTCTAATCTAAAGACAACAGATGTTAATGATGGTATTGTCGTTCGTTTTATTAATAGCAAATTATCCAGGATATATGGGGTGGTTAAGGATCGGGATAATAAAACATTGCTAAAATCAATAGAGGCATTAGCGGGAATACTTGAAGAAGTTAAGAGGATGATACGATGATCGACTCATTAAAAGTAAACGAGATTATAGAAAGAATGGTAGCCTTTTGCTTAGTGAAAGGTGTTCAGCCTGATGAGCTCATAACTGCTATTTTTGAGAGTGAATACGATAGCATTGAAACAATTAAGAAATCTAATGATATTCATATGATTATCACCTATAAAGAAAATGTAGATAACGAGGTGAATATTATTAGAATGAAATATATATATAAAGAAAATAAACAGTTACAGAGAATAGAACAAAAGATAAATTCGGGAGCTTATAAAGTCCAGTGGGATAGAACGGAGAAATTAGAATCTATTATTAATGAGCTTTTAGAAGCTATCGGGGCAGACAAAAAAATATTATCAGATATTAAAGAAAAAATTCCGGCAGAGTTTCAGAGTATTGTTTACCCTAAGCTAAAACTTGTTTGCTAAGGTGTGCACTGATTAAGGAGGGAACACCTCCTTTTTTATCGATAGGACTGTCCGTGTATATTTTAGGGTATTAGAAATTCATTCATTTTAATAAATCATCTAAAGAAGAGGAAATGAGGATATATTCATAACAATTTGATTTATTGGAAATTTTTTAAGTCTTATCATGGAATTTATATTCATGAAAAAATTGTTTTCATGGTTAATCATTTGATAGCAGCGATACACCATACCAGCAAAATAAACGAGAATTAACAATAACATCAATACCCTGCACTTGATTCTTGTCGCCATAAATGGGCGGCTAATAGGGCTTTCCAGGGGGCGAAATCTGCCAACCATTTTTCTGCCTGTTCTGCGGAAACTTTTTCATTTTGATTAAACAGTCTTTGCATATTACGTCTTACTGCGACATCGCCATGTAATGAACCATTTAAGTAGTTGAATCCCCGTAACAGGGAATAGTTAATTGTCCACATACCAATGCCTTTTATAGCGAGTAAATTATCTGTTAGTTGCTGAATATCTTGCTCATCATCAGAGATTGCTAATGCCAATTCACCAGATTCAATTAATTGGCTTAAGCGGAGCAATGCTTTGGCTTTACTGACAGAAAATCCGCATTCGCGTAATTCATCTTCTGGATGGTTGAGTATTTGTCTGGCGGCTGGAAAGCACCATAGCCCGGAGGAATGCTGAACTCCTATTGCCTGAATAAATCTCCTGCGAATAGAGATAGCAGCACTGACACTGATCTGTTGGCCGATAACCGCCCAACTTAATGCTTCAAACGGTGTGGCCGATTGATAAATCCTTAAACCTGATTGTCTGGCAATAAGTGAACCGATAATCGGGTGTCCTTTATATAAACATTCAAATAGATGAACCGGCTGTAGAAGTCCTAGCATATGCGATGCTAAGGCAGATAAGCGCTCATCAGGGCTTGTTGTATCACCATCAACTTTAAGTTGTATATGTGCGGTTTTTGCATTAATAGCTATGGTTAATTCCGCAGGTTTGTCATCCCACATAATCCCTTTTCGAACTTTATTCTGTTCCACAATTTCAGCGATATTTTGTTTATCTCTTTGATGAAAAGCGAAAAAATCGTGGGTATGATAATTATCGGGTAATGCGATTTTGGTGGATAAAGTGGTTTGCATTTCTTCTCTCCCAAGGTATGGATATTTTAGTGATCATAGTTAGCATGCTGGATAAAAAACTTTGAACCTTGTTTTCAAATTTTAAAAGTTTTTCTGACAGGAACAATATCGTAAATTTGTGGTCTTTGTATATGTCAGTTAAAGGAGAGATTAATGAAAGCATATCGTTTTAATTTACGACAGAAAATTATGACATCTGTTCTACTTTTTTCATGTTGTATAGGTTTCGCTTATTCAAATAAAAATACGCATAAACAATTTTTCCGTCATGATGGTAGTGAAATAACTTACTATCTTAAGCAAAAAGGAGGTAATAATCTATTAGTGCTGATACAGGGTTCTGATTGTAATAGTATCGCCAATAATAAGTTTGTGAATGACACGTTTAGTGATATTTATCCCGATAGTGATGTTCTGACTGTGGAAAAATATGGCATTAATGCATCACTCCCTTGGTCTGATGCTGTTGAGCGTGCAGATTGTCCTAAGGCTTATATGAGTTCGGATACACCAGAACAGCGAGTTAAGGATTATATTCAGATCATTGGTTATCTAAAACATCAGAATAAATATAAGAAGATCATTGTCTTGGGTGGCAGTGAAGGGGCAGTGGTTGCCAATTTAATTACGTCACAAGTCAATTATATTGATAGAACTGTGTCACTGAATGGTGGAGGTCGGCATTTCGCTGATGATGTTATTCATAGTATAAGGAGTGAGGCGTCACCAGAATATCTCAATGAGGCAATTAAAGGGTTTAGGGATTTTCAGCAAGAAATAGCTACCGGGAATAATATGAATCATATAGAAATGAGTAATCACGGTGCTAATTGGTGGAGGGTTTCTCTTGGTATTGATCAATATAAAGTGCTAAATCAGACTAAGAGTCCTATCTTGATTATTCAAACGCTAAATGATAATTCAGTCAGCTCTAGTTCAGCGATAAAAATGAAAGAACAATTAAAGAAAGATAATATTACCTTTTATCAATACCCAGGTTTAAATCATGGATTCAGGAATAGTGAAGGTGTTTTGCAGATTACTCCTATTGTTGAAGATATAAAGAATTGGTTATCTAGGGATTATGGAGAAAAGTCTGTTATCTAAAATGGTATTAATTCGTTGGTTTTTATATATTGGGAAGTGATATTAAATTTGGAAATAAAACGTGGTATAGTCAAAATTGACACCACGTTTTTTCTAGGATTATTTTCGCATAGTAACTGTTGTTAATTTCATATCTCATTTGGCAATAAAAATATATGTAAATAAAGAATTGGTGATTAATGGTTTATAATAAATTTAATAATAATATAATTTCCTGAGATTTATTTTATATTCTTGTTATTATAATGGAAAGATGGGGTGAAATTATAATGTTTACTATAAATCATCACTTGATTAATATACCGCTTGTTATTTCCAAAAAATATAGTACTAAAACGTTATGAATTATTCTTCGTTTCTTGGGTAATTTTCTCGGTTTTACCTTTTGTAGTATAGAAGGGAAGTAGCTGTTTATTTCCCATTATCATTTATCGCTGTCATTATATTAGATTGGAAAAATTACTGAAATATCCTGTTCATTACAGGATGTAATATCTTTTCTATTTTTTACTGGGTAATAAAATATTGATTTTAAATTAATTAAATTTATTTTTTTATTTTATTGACAATACATTAATGGCATCTATAGTTATATGTATTAGATAAAGCGTCAATATGGCATCAAAAATGCTGTATATGTTATCTAAATGCTGGATAAATTCCTGATAAACACCTTATTTTCTAGTGAAAATGGTTACAATTTCATATAGGCAAGATGAATGGCTTATTGTACATATTCTTGAGTGATATAAGTTATTTATCAATTGGTTAGATTAAAATTTGGAGTTTATGTTATGATAATTAAGAAAGATATTTTGTTAAATGAAGAGCTGATTGTCGATGATGAGCTTAGAGTGGGTAAAGTAGAGAAAGTCAATATTGATATTCTGTCACCCAGCTCAGTTATTGTTAGTCTGAATATTTTAGGCGTAGTTGATGATTTTCATCTATTACTAGTTGATGATAAAGATAAAGAGAAGATTGTGCTGCTCTATCTTTCTCTTTTACGTGTTCTTCATGAAAAATTAGATGTAAAAGTGAAGGTCGCAAAAAGTAAACTTACTAATATAAAATATATAGTAGGTGTTGAAATTTAAGAATTATTTGTTAAATTTCTAAATGAGTGCATGGAATAATATATTCGGTAGAATAATTGAATTTTGTTTGAAAGATATAATCATATAGAGCTGGTTTTATTAAATTCAAAAAGATATTTTCTACTAGATGTACTTAGTCAAAGGCAGAATGGTAATATTATCGCTCTGCCTTTTTCTATTTTAATGAATTGTTATGGAATTAAAATAATAATATCAGACAAATAAACGCAGTTTATTTGTCTGTGGTAATAATGATATAGATGGAAACTAAACTATCTCTATTTTACATGCTATTAGTTTAATCTAAACGTGGAGAGCTATGAGTGATATTACCTGAAGAGCGGCATATAGTTATACTATCAATACATCGATTATAATTTCTATGATTTATTTTTTAATTCTGTGATTGTACCAATAATTTTACCTTTTTAAGGAGGGGAATAAATATCCATATCATCATCATTTATATATGTGACTGTTAGATGTGGAAAAAGTTAATGATATATCAAGGTTCTCATATGGAAGATCTACATTTCTGTTTTTTGTGATAAGGTAGACGTATTTTTAAATTAAGCTATCACCTTTATTTGACAACGTATGAATGGCATCTATAGTTATATGTGTTAGATAAAGTATTAATGTAGTATTAAAATGCTAACTACTATATCTGATGCGTAGATGACCTATTAATGCATACTGATTTTGTAGTAGAAGTGCTCACTATCTTATATTTCTCAGGTAAATATCTTATGGTTTTGTATCTTGGGATAATATAAGTTTATTTATAAATTAATTATATTTTGGGGTTTGATATGAATCATAACATTTCCAAATCTAATGTTAGTCTAGGTACTAATATCGGTAAGATAACTAAAATTGATCTTAAACCTACAGAAGCTACTTTTACTATCTCAAACGGAGATTGTGTTTTGCAGGCTGGAAATACGAAGTATGCAGATATTTATAATCTTCTTTTAAATGCTTATTTCTGTAGTAAGGGTGTGAGTGTTGAGATTAATATAGTCAATGGTCAAAATATTATTTCGAGTGCGACGATTTTTGATGGGTTGTAATATTTTATTAATTTATTTTAGGTGTTTTTCTATAAGTTATTTTGTAAAATAAATTTGTTGAAAATGGAATTAAAAGAGATGTCATTTATGGTAGAATGAGGTTGATTTTATTTGAACCATAAATATGTATTTCTACCAAATGCACCTAAAATTAGGAAGAACGTAAATATTTACGTTCTTCCTGTTACTATTTAAATAAATTATTTTGAAATTAAAGAGTCTATATCTTATAAATAAATGTGGTTTATTTTAGGTAATGTTTTAACGGTAATAATTATATAGCAAACAATCACATTAACTCTATTTTACAATCCTTAAATTTAATTCCTTTACAAATTTAAATGTCCATATATTATTGCTCGCAGACAAATTTATATTCTTATTTTAGAGTTATAAAATTACAGTGAAACTATAAAGTTGTTTTTTATATTATTACCTTGGTTGAACGTTTTATAACGGAAAAATAAATTTTTTAACAGTTTTTTACTGTTTTAAATAGCCAATATTATGATTTGTTGTTGGATTTTTTAAGCGAGAAGATATGTAAATTCACAATATTATGTATGATGATATATTGAAATTGAATTTTTTCTAAGAGGTTTATATTGATGGAAATAGGGTCGCGATTAATACAATTGTTATAGTTTTAAAGCGACATAATATTAAAATATCAGGAGACGACATGCTTGATTCAAATGTAACAGATTGTAATAGTAAGAATACTTCCCCAGTTTGTTCTTTTAATGAATGGGACCCACTTGAGGAGGTTATTGTCGGTGTAGTTGATGGCGCCAGATTTCCCGGCTGGCATATGGCGATAGAGCCGATATTGCCACCGAATCAAATTACTAATTTTTATCGGTATGCAGGTCGGGCATTTCCGCAAGAACAAATTGATGCAGCATCTAGAGAGTTAGAAGAATTTGTCCATATTCTTGAAGGTGAAGGTGTGACAGTACGTCGTCCAGATCCGCAAGACCAATCTCAGGTATTTGGCGCGCCAGGCTGGAGTAGTACAGGGTTTTATTGTGCAATGCCTCGCGATGTGCTGTTAGTTATTGGAAATGATATTATTGAATGCCCGCTAGCATGGCGTTCCCGTTATTTTGAGACGGCGGCATATAAGACTTTACTTAAAGATTACTTTAAGAAAGGTGCAAAATGGAGCGCCGGGCCAAAACCACAGCTGATCGAGGAACAATATAATTTCGAATGGCATCAGCCTAATAGCGAGGAGCGTGTTCCCCTTGCGATAACTGAATTTGAACCGACTTTTGACGCTGCGGATTTTATTCGGTGTGGGCGAGACATCATTGCTCAAAAGAGCCATGTCACAAATGAATTTGGTATTGAATGGCTTCGTCGTCATATAGGTGATGAATATCGTATTCATGTTTTTGAATTTAACGATGATAGCCCTATGCACATTGATGCTACCTTTGTTCCTATGGCGCCAGGAAAACTGTTGATTAACCCCAAAAAGGTGTTAAAAATTCCTGAACTGTTTAGGAACTGGGACGTATTACATGCGCCTGACCCAGTTATTCCTGATGATCACCCTCTGTATACCACCAGTAAATGGATCAACATGAATATTCTGATGTTGGATGAGCAGCGAGTGATTGTTGAAAAGCAGGATGAGCCAATGATTGCTGCCATGAAACGCTGGGGCTTTACACCTATTCCATGTAATTTCAGGAATTTTAATACCTTCGGCGGTTCTTTCCATTGTGCAACCGTGGATGTAAGACGGCGCGGAACTTTACAGTCTTATCTTGACTAAGAATAATGATGGCTATCGGGAGAATGCGGAAATATTTGACCATAGCTAAATATGCCTCTACATTTATATACGACGGATGTAAATGTTAGAGATGAATACCCGCATGCGCACAGTTAAGATTAATCACAGTGTGCGCATGCGTTTTGCTTGTATTTCTCTTTCCTCCTCTCCCTCATTTCTATGATTATGAATAGTAACAAGCTGTTTAATTCTGGATTTCAGTATGAGTTCTGAAATAATTTCTGGTAGTGAATCACTGCTGGCATGAATTCACCTATTCCGATGAATGACCGCAGTCACTTTCTGTTTCTCTTTGATATTAAATGATAAGCATTATTGCTTGGATGTTGGTTATTTCCGTCTTACAGTACTGCCCATATATATATTGCTATCAGATTGCATATATATGTCTTGTTTTATAACTTTATATAAGGAAATTAATGATGGAATCGATGATATCTACAGATCATGTTCAATTGTTTATCAATAAAATAGATGATCTGGTTAATATTCAAAATGAAAAAAAAGGTGGGGCTCTCGCAGTCGCTATTATACACGATGATAAGATAATTTATCAGCGTCATATCGGGCAAGCTAGCATTGAACATGCTGTAGCTATACAGCCTAATACTAAGTTCTATTTAGCGAGTGCTTCAAAGCAATTCACAGCTTTTTGCATAGCTTTGCTGGAGAAAGAAGGAAAGCTCAACGTCAAGGATAAAGTCAGACAATATTTGGATTATTTACCTGCGCATTTCTCTGATATTACCATTGAGCATCTTATTCATCACACCAGCGGATTACGGGATGTATTTTTACTTTATAGTCTGGCAGGTAAAAACTCAAGTTTTGACTACTGCAATGCTGATTTAGTGAAAAAACTGATCCAACGACAACAGACACTTAACGCTCCCATTGGGGAATATAATATTTATAGCAACACGGGCTATTATTTGCTGGGGGAAATCGTTAACGTAGTTTCAGGTAAGTCATTAAAAGAATACGCAAAAGAAAATGTTTTCGCCCCATTAGAGATGAAAGATACCATTATCTGTGATGATATAACCGAGATTATCTCTAATCGGGCGATGGGTTACACTTATAATGAGAATTCGCAACAGTGGATAAGAAGCGATATCAACAATTCTGTAATGGGTAGTGCAGCGGTTCACTCCACCGTGAATGATTTATGTCGTTGGGCTAAAGCGTTTTATTCGCCATCGATTGTTCAGGAGCTACTGCCTCAATTATCCCGTACACCAGATTTAACTAATGGCAATCGTAACAATTATGGTTACGGTTTGATTATCGACCAACGTGCGGGGCAAACGATAATACAACACAGTGGGACCTATGCTGGCTTCAGAGCTAATATTTGTATTTTACCGGATGCTAAATTAGGTATCGCGATGACTGCTGCAAGTGATGTTAATGTTGGTAACTGGACGGATCAGTATCTTGATATATTGCTTAATATCGATGTTGAACCAGAAGAACCACATTGCCTAACCAGTGATATTGATATCACCGGCATTTTCCGAGGGATAGAGCCTTATCCATACATTATTACCAAAGAAGATGTTTATTTATTAGGTAATTTATTTACAAAAGGCAACCCGATTATTTTTAACTCTGACGGTACATTCCAAGAACAAGGAAGTAGAATCCAGTTCAGGCCCGTCGTTGAAAATGGCAGTGTTATCGCACTGGAACATATTGATGAAGTTGGTAACATTTTTTATTTGAAGAAGATGAACAATGAAAGTAGCGTCGATATTAAACTATTGTCAGGTCGCTATTATAGCCATGAAACAGAGGCGATAATTAATATTATATCGTCTGGTGATGACATTTATATTGATGGGATTATCCATCCTGTAAAAAAAGAGGCTTTGCGACATATTTATGGGAATAGTTACTTCTCACCCAGTGCTGAATTTGTTGTTGATTTTAAATTTGATTCTGATACTAATAAACCTCGTCTCTATGTCGGTAATGCGCGTTGTTTGAATGTAGAATTCGTTGCAGTTTAATTGTTAGATTAGTAAATATAAATTTAGAACAGCATTTCATTAGCAGAATAGAATTAATGTTATTGAGGGCCTAAAGATACTTTCTATTAGATGTGCTTTGTTCCAGACAGAACTATTATATTTATGTTCTGTCTATTTTTTATAAATAAATAAGATTTCATAATAGCGCTACACTCATTTTTTGTCTTCCTGATTTTTGCTGTGATGAAAACGATGCCAAAAAGGTATCAACATAATTAAGCGACTGCCACATAAACTGACAACAATGACTTCGCGTTATTGTCTCATGGAGCGATTGCCATAACCGTTCTATTTTATTTAGCCACGGTGAATAGACCGGTAAAAACAACAGGGTAAATTTGAGATGTCGTGCCAGCCACTCCTTTACCTGCTGACTTTTATGAATACCGTAGTTATCTAAGATTAATGTGAGGGTTTCCGCATGGGGATATTGCTGATTCAGTTTATCTAACATTTTGATAAATAAATCAGAGTTCTCTTTTATTCCTTTAACATTGGTGACTTGCTCTGTCTGGGCATTGAGGCAACCCGTAAGGTAATGTTTGTCATTTTTTCCCGGGGTGATAACCCGTTTTTGTTATCCTTTGAAACACCCGTCCGCGCCGATTTTCGGGTTTGAATCAATATCCACCTCATCTTCATAGAAAACGGGATGTTTTTCTGAAATATTCGCTTTGGCTTCTGCGAGCTTTGCCATTTTCTCATCATATTCAGGATCGGGTTGTTTTACCGTGGGCGCCGCTTTGCGCCAGACAATCCCCACCTGAGCAAAGTAACGATAGAGGACATTTTATGTCAGAGAGAGGTTGAGTCCTTCGAATCCATATAATGTAAACCACTCAACCCAACGATTTATGGAATAACATGCTGAATGTTATGTTTTTTTAGACATAAATCACCATAAATCTCCTCATTGCTCATCAATAATGCCGTCAATCGACGGGAATAATTTTTATCACGGGTTTTATGGATAAGTTTTCTCATTTTCTGGCATTCATTTTAAGGTGTGGGTACTATGATAGACATCACTCAGTCCGTGTTAGGGTTTGGGATTTTTCGCAATTGATCAGATCGCAAAAATCGGACTGAGTTCCCTTCCAACGATCTACTATTTTGAAAGTTTATTTATTAGGAGATTGATGATGAAACTGACAATATCCGCAGATAATATTAAACTCTTTATCAAGAAAATAGACGAATTAGTTAATATTGAGAATAAAAAAAAGGGGGGCGCTCTCGCCGTTGCGGTTATCCACGGCAATAAAATCATTTATCAGCGTCATATCGGAAAAGCTAGTATTGAACATGCTGTGGTTGTAAAACCTAAAACTAAATTCTATTTAGCGAGTGTTTCAAAACAATTCACGGCTTTTTGTATAGCTTTGCTGGAGAAAGAAGGAAAGATTAACGTCAAGGATAAAGTCAGACAATATTTGGATTATTTACCCGCGCGTTTCTCTGATATTACTATTGAACATCTTATTCACCACACCAGCGGGTTACGGGATATATTTTTACTTTATGGTCTGGCAGGTAAAAACTCAGATTTTGACTACTGCCATGCTGACTTAGAGAGAAAGCTAATCCAAAGACAACAGGCACTTAACGTCCCGTCTGGGGAATATTATCTTTATAGCAACACCGGCTATTATTTGCTGGGGGAAATCGTCAGCGTGGTTTCAGGCCAGTCGTTGAAAAAATATGTAGAAGAAAATGTTTTCGCCCCATTAAAGATGAAAAATACCTTTATCTGCGATGATGTAACCGAGATTATCTCTGACAGGGCGATGGGTTACATTTATAATAAGGATTCACAACGGTGGATAAGAAGCGATATCAACAATTCCGTGGTGGGTAGTGCAGGGGTTCACTCCACCGTGAATGATTTGTGTCGTTGGATGAGAGCATTTTATTCACCATCGATTGTTCAGGATCTGTTGCCTCAATTATTCCGTACACCAGATTTAATCAATGGTAATCGTAATAATTATGCTTATGGTTTGATTATCAATCGACGTGCGGGGCAAACGGTAATACAACACGGTGGTACCTATGCTGGCTTCAGAGCGAGTATTTGTATTTTACCGGATTCTAAATTAGGTATTGTGATTACCACTGCAACAGGTGTTGATGTTGCTAAATGGGTGGATCGGTATATTAATATATTGCTTAACTCCGATGTTGAACCAGAAAAGCCGCATTACCTAACCAGTGATATTGATATCACCGGTATTTTCCGAGGGATAGAGTCTTATCCTTATATTATTACCAAAGAAGATGTTTATTTCTTAGGTAATGTATTTGAGAAAGGTAACCCGATTACTTTTAACTCTGATGGTACATTCCAAGAACAAGGAGGTAAAACTCGGTTCATGCCTATCATTGAAAATGACCATGTTATCGCACTGAAACAGATTGATGAAAATGGTAATATTTTTTATTTTAAAAAAATGAACGATGAAGGAAGCATCGATATTAAGCTATTGTCAGGGCGCTATTATAGTTACGAAACAGAGGCGATAATTGATGTTATATCGTCTGGTAAAGATATTTATATTGATGGGATTGTCCATCCTATGAAAGAAGAGGTTTTGCGGCATATTTATGGGAATAGCTATTTGTCCACAGGAACTAATCTTATTATTGATTTTAAGTTTTATCCTGATGAAAATAAATGTCGACTCTATGTTAGTAATTCGCGTTGCTTGAATTTGGAATTCATTGCAGTTTAATGGACACGTTAGTAAATACAGATTTAGAATAGTATTTAGCTAGCAAGATAGGATTGATGCTATTGTGAGAACTTGGAGATATTTTCTATTAGATACACTTCATTCTAGGCAGAACGGTTATATTTATGTTCTGCCTGTTTTTTGTGAACATCAGCACCTATAATTACTTTATATTGCCACTTACACATTAAATGACAATCATCATCACTTGGATGTTTCTTGTTTACGTCTTACAGTACTGCCCGCATATGTATTGCTGTCAGGTCGTATATTATTCTGTTCTGTAACCTTAAATAAGGAAGTTCATGATGGAATCTACTATATCTACAGATAAAATTAAGTTATTTCTCAAGAAAATAGACGAATTAGTTAATGTTGAGAATAAGAAAAAGGGTGGGGCTTTCGCCGTTATTGTTACCCACGGAAATAAAACTATTTACCAGCGTTATATTGGACAAGCTAGCATTGAACATGCTGTTGCTGTCAAGCCTACAACTAAATTCTATTTGGCGAGTACTTCAAAACAATTCACGGCTTTTTGTATTGCTTTGCTGGAGAAAGCAGGGAAGCTCAGTGTCAAAGATAAAGTTGGGCAATATTTGGATTATTTACCCGCTCATTTCTCTGATATTACCATTGAGCATCTTATTCACCATACCAGTGGATTACGGGATATATTTTTACTTTATAGTCTGGCAGGTAAAAACTCAGGTTTTGACTACCGCCATATTGATTCAGCAAGAAAGTTAGTCCAACGGCAAAAAGCGCTTAACTTTACACCTGGAGAATATTACCTCTATAGCAATACAGGCTATAATTTGCTGGCAGAAATAGTCAGCGTGGTTTCAGGTAAATCGTTAAAAGAATATGCAGAAGAAAATATTTTTGTCCCATTAAAGATGAAAGATACTTTTTTCAATGATGACGCAACTGAAATTATCTTTGACCGGGCGATGGGTTACACCTATAACCAGGATTTACATAAGTGGGTAAGAGATGATATCAACAATTCTGTGGTGGGTGGCGGTGGGGTTCACTCCACTGTGAATGATTTGTGTCGTTGGATTAGAGCATTTTATTCACCATCTATTGTTCGTGATTTGTTGCCTCAATTATCCCGTACGCCAGATTTAACCAATGGCAATCGTAATAATTATGCTTACGGTTTGCTTATCAGCCAACGAGGGGGGCAAAGGATAATAGAACACGGTGGTTCTTATGCTGGCTTCGAATCTAATGTTTGCGTTTTACCGGATGCTAAATTTGGTATTGCGATGACTGCTGCGACAGGTGTTGATACTGTTGAATGGGTGGATCAGAATATTGGTATTTTGCTTAACAATATTGAGCCAGAAGAGCCATATTGTTTAACCAGTGATATCGATATCACCGGTATTTTCCGAGGGATAGAACCTTATCCTTATATTATTACCAAAGAAGATGTTTATCTTTTGGGTAATTTATTTAAAAAGGGTAATCAGATTAATTTTAATTCTGACGGTACATTCCAAGAGAAAGGAAGTCAGATTAGATTCAGACCCATTATTGAAAATGACAGTGTTATCGCACTGGAACAGATTGATGAAAATGGCAATGTTTTTTATTTGAAAAAGATGATCGATGAAGGTGGTGTCGATATTCAGAGATTGTCTGGAAATTATTACAACCATGAAACAGAAGCAACAATGACTATTTCTGCCTCTGGTGACAGGGTTTATATTGATGGTGTCGTTTATCCTGGGAAGAAAGAGGTATTACGTCGGGTTTACGGGAATAGCTATTTTGCCTCCAGTGGTGAACTGATTATTGATTTTGAATTAGATCCTGATATCAATAAACCTCATCTCTATATCAGTAATTCACGTTGTTGGAAGGTAGAATTCGTCGCAGTTTAATTTATAAAGTGATAAATTAGAATGAAGAATGGCATTGTTATAACAGATTGAAATTAATGCTGTTTGGACCTAAAGATATTTTCTATTAGATGTATTTTGTTCCAGGCAGAACTATCATATTTATGTTCTGTCTGTTTTTTTAAACATCATCTCCCGTAGTTACTTTATATTGCCCTCCATATATTAAATGATAATCGTTATCACTTGGATGTTTCCTGTTTACATCTTACAGTACTGCCCACATATGTATTACTATTAGGCTGAATATATATGTTCTGTTTTGTAACCTTAAATAAGGAAATTAATGATGGAATCTATAATATCTACAGATAATATTAAATTATTTCTCAAGAGAATAGATGGACTGGTTAATATTGAAAATAAAAAAAAGGGTGGAGCTCTTGCCGTGGCTGTTATCTACGACAATAAAACCATTTATCAGCGTCATATTGGGCAAGCTAGCATTGAACACGCTGTAGTGGTAAAACCTAATACTAAATTCTATTTAGCAAGTGTTTCAAAACAATTCACGGCTTTTTGCATAGCCTTATTAGAGAAAGAAGGAAAGCTCAGCGTCAAGGATAAAGTCGGGCAATATTTGGATTATTTCCCCGCAGAATTTTTTGATATTACTATTGAACATCTTATTCACCATACTAGTGGATTACGGGATGAATTTTTACTTTATCACCTGGCAGGTAAAAATTCAGATTTTGATCACCGTCATATTGATTTGGTGAGAAAACTGGCCCAACGTCAACAGACACTTAATTTCACGTCTGGTGAGTATTATCTCTATAGCAACACGGGCTATAGTTTACTGGCGGAAATAGTCAGAGTAATTTCAGGTAAATCGTTGAGGAAATATGCGGAAGAAAATATTTTCGCCCCATTAAAGATGAAAGATACCTTTTTCTATGATGACATAACCGAAATTATTTCTGATCGGGCTATGGGTTACGCTTATAACGAGAAGTTACACCAGTGGGTAAGAGATGATATCAACAATTCTGCTGTGGGTGGTGGTGGGGTTCACTCCACCGTGAATGATTTGTGTCGTTGGATGAGAGCATTTTATTCACCATCGATTGTTCAGGATCTATTGCCTCAATTATCCCGTACACCAGATTTAACCAATGGGAATCGCAATAATTATGCTTACGGTTTGATTATCAGTCAACGCGAAGGGCAAAAGATAATACAACACGGTGGTTCCTATGCTGGCTTTAAATCTCATGTTTGTATTTTACCGGATGTTAAATTAGGTATCGCGATTACCGCTGCAACAGGTGCCGAGGTTACTAAATGGGTGGAGCAGCATATTGATATCTTGTTTAACACCGATATTAAGTCAGAAGAACCGCATTGCCTAACCAGTGATATCGATATTACCGGTATTTTCCGAGGGGCAGAGCCTTATCCTTATATTATTACCAAGGAGGATTGCTATTTATTGGGTAATGTATTCGAAAAAGGCAATCCGATTACTTTTAACTCTGACGGTACATTCCAAGAGGAAGGAGGTAAAATCCGATTCAGACCTATCATTAAAAATGACCGTGTTATTGCATTGGAACAGATTAATGAAAATGGCAATGTTTTTTATCTTGAAAAGAGGGTTGATAAAGGTGGTGTCGATATTCAGCAATTATCAGGGCGTTATTATAACTGTGAAACAGAAGCAACGATGATTGTTTCCGCTTCTGGCAATGGGATTTATATTGATGGAGTTGTCTATCCTGGTAAAAAGGAAGTCTTACGTCGGATTTACGGGAATAGTTATTTTTCTCCCAGCACTGAACTGATTATTGATTTTGAATTAGATCCTAATACCAATAAACCTCATCTCTATGTCAGCAATTCACGTTGTTGGAAGATAGAATTTATCACAGTTTAATTTATAAAGTGATAAATTAGAATGAAGAACGACATGGTTATAGCAGAATGGAATTAATGCTATTGAGGGACTAAAGATATTTTCTATTAGATGCATTTTACGCCAGGCAGAACTATTATATTTATGTTCTGTCTGTTTTTTTAAACATCATCTCCGGTAGTCACTTTATATTGCCCACCATATATTAAATGATAATCATTATCACTTGGATGTTTCCTATTTACGTCTTACAGTACTGCCCACATATGTATTGCTATTAGATTGAATATATATGTTCTGTTTTATAACCTTAAATAAGGAAGTTAATGATGGAAGTTACTATATCTACAGATAAGATTAAGTTGTTTCTCAAGAAAATAGACGAACTGGTTAATATTGAGAATAAAAAAAAGGGTGGAGCCCTCGCCGTTGCTGTTACCCTCGGCAATAAAACCATTTATCAGCGTCATATCGGACAAGTTAGCATTGAACATGCTGTTGCAGTAAAACCTAATACTAAATTCTATTTAGCTAGTGTTTCAAAACAATTCGCCGCTTTTTGTATTGCATTGTTGGAAAAAGAAGGAAAGCTTTGCGTCAAGGATAAAGTTGGACAATATTTGGATTATTTCCCTGCCGAATTCTCTGACATTACCATTGAACATCTTATTCACCATACCAGCGGGTTACGGGATGAATTTGGGCTTTATGAGTTGGCAGGTAAAAATTCAGATTTTGACCACCGTCATATTGATTTGGTGAGAAAACTCACTCAACGGCAGCAAGCGCTTAATTATACGCCTGGAGAATACTATCTCTATTGTAATACGGGCTATAATTTGCTGGCAGAAATAGTTAGAGTGGTTTCAGGTAAATCGTTAAGAGAATATGCGGAAGAAAATGTTTTTGCCCCATTAAAGATGAAAGATACTTTTTTCTATGATGACATAACTGAGATTATTCCTGATCGAGCGATGGGTTACGCTTATAACAAGGAGTCGCACCGGTGGGTAAGAGATGATCTCAACGATGTGGTAGTCGGTGGTTCAGGGCTTCATTCTACGGTAAATGATTTGTGTCGTTGGATGAGAGCATTTTATTCACCATCGATTGTTCAGGATCTGTTGCCTCAATTATCCCGTACACCAGATTTGACTAATGGTAATCGTAATAATTATGCTTACGGTTTTATTATCAGCCAACGAGAAGGGCAAAAGATAATACAACACGGTGGTTCCTATACTGGTTTCAAATCCCATGTTTGTATTTTACCGGATACTAAATTAGGTATCGCGATTACCGCTGCAACAGGTGTTGATGTTTCTGCATGGGTGGAGCAGCATATTGATATCTTGTTTAACATCGATATTAAGCCAGAAGAACCGTATTGCCTAACTAGTGATATCGATATTACCGGTATTTTCCGAGGGGCAGAGCCTTATCCTTATATTATTACCAAGGAAGAGACTTATTTTTTAGGTAATTTATTCGAAAAAGGCAACCCGATTACCTTTAACTCTGACGGTACATTCCAAGAGAAAGGTGGTAAAATCCGGTTCAGGCCAATTATTGAAAATGATAGTGTTATTGCATTAGAACAAATTGATGAAAATAGCAATGTTTTTTATTTTAAAAAAATGGTTGATGAGGGTAGTGTCGATATTCAGAGATTGTCAGGGCGTTATTATAATCGTGAAACAGAAGCAACGATGACTGTTTCCGTTTCTGGCGATGGGATTTATATTGATGGAGTTGTTTATATTGGTAAAAAGGAAGTCTTACGGCGAATTTATGGGAATAGTTATTTCTCGCCCAGTACTGAACTGATTATTGATTTTAAATTAGATCCTGATACCAATAAACCTCATCTCTATACCAGTACTTCACGTTGTTGGAGGATAGAATTCGTTGCAGTTTAATTTTAAAAGTGATAAATCAGAATGAAGAATGGCATTGTTATAACAGGGTGTAATTAATGCTATTGAGGGTCTAAAGATATTTTCCATTAGATGCATTTTATTCCAGGCAGAACTATTATATTTATGTTCTGTCTGTTTTTTGAAAATATCAGCTTCTGTAGTTACTTTATATTGCCATTCATATATTAAATGATGATGATTATCACTTGGATGATTTGCTATTTACGTCTTACAGTAATTACTTGTATATGATATTGCTATCAGATCGTATATATGTTCTGTTTTATAATCTTAAAATAAGGAAGTTCATGATGGAATCTACTATACCTACAGATAAAGTTAAGTTGCTCCTCAAGAAAATAGATGAATTGGTTGATATTGAAAATAAGAAAAAGGGTGGCGCTCTTGCTATTGCTGTGACCCACGGTAATAAAACGATTTATCAGCGCCATATCGGAAAGGCTAATATTGAACATGCTGTGGCTGCAAAACCTAATACTAAATTCTATTTAGCGAGTGTTTCAAAACAATTCACCGCTTTTTGCATAGCCTTATTAGAGAAAGAAGGAAAGCTCAGCGTCAAGGATAAAGTCGGGCAATATTTGGATTATTTCCCGGTAGAATTCTCTGATATTACTATTGAACATCTTATTCATCATACCAGTGGATTACGTGATGAATCTTTACTTTATCGTCTGGCAGGTAAAAACTCGCGTTTTGATTACCATAATATTGATTTGATAAGAAAGCTGACGCAGCGGCAACGAGCACTTAATTTTACACCTGGCGAATATTATGCTTATAGCAATACTGGCTATTATTTGCTGGCTGAAATAGTCAGTGTGGTTTCAGGTAAATCATTGAGAGAATATACAGAAGAAAATATTTTCGCTCCGTTAAAGATGAAAGATACTGCTTTCTATGATGATGTCACAGAGATTATTTTTGATCGGGCGATGGGTTACACTTATAACAAGGAACCGAACCGGTGGGCAAGATATGATCTCAATGGTTCGGTGGTGGGTGGCACTGGGCTTTATTCTACGGTGAATGATTTGTGTCGTTGGATCAGAGCATTTTATTCACCATCGATTGTTCAGGAGCTGTTGCCTCAATTATCTCGTACACCAGATTTAACTAATGGCAATCACAATAATTATGCTTACGGCTTGATTATCAGCCAACGAGAAGGGCAAAAAATAATACAGCATGATGGTTCCTATGCTGGTTTCAAATCTGATGTTTGTATTTTGCCTGACGCTAAATTAGGTATCGCTATTACCTCTGCAACAAATATTAATGTCATTCAATGGATTGAACAGTGTCTTGATGTGTTGTTTAACACGAATATAATTGAACCGGAAAAACCATATTGTTTAACCTGTGATATCGATATCACAGGAATTTTCCGAGGGGCAACGCCCTATCCTTATATTATCACCAAGGAGGATTGCTATTTATTGGGTAGTTTATTTGGAAAAGGCGAACCGATTACTTTTAACTCTGATGGTTCATTCCAACAGCAGGGAAGTAAAACCCGATTCAGACCTATCATTGAAAATAATAGTGTTATCTCATTGGAACAGATTGATGAAAGTGGCAATGTTTTTTATTTTAATAAGATGACTGATGACGATATTATCGATATTCAGAGATTGTCAGGGAATTATTATAGTCATGAAATAGAAGCAACGGTGACTATTTCTGCTTCTGGAGATGAAATTCATATTGATGGGGTTACTTATCCTGAGAACAAAGAGGTTTTACGGCGGGTTTACGGTAATAGTTATTTCTCCCCGGGTACTGAATTTGTTATCGATTTTGAATTGGACTCTGATATGAATAAGCCTCACCTTTATATCAATGACTGGGGTTGCTGGAGGGTAGAATTTGTTGTAGTTTAATTTTTAAAGTGATAAATCAGAATGAAGAATGGTATTGTTGTAACAGGATGTAATTAATGCTGTTGAGGGCTTAAAGATATTTTCCATTAGATGCATTTTACTCCAGGCAGAACTATTATATTTATGTTCTGTCTGTTTTTTGAAAACATCAGCTTCCGTAGTTACTTTATATTGCCATTCATATATTAAATGATAGTCATTATCACTTGGATGTTTCCTGTTTACGTCTTACAGTACTGCCCACATATGTATTAGCTATTAGGTTGAATATATATGTTCTGTATTATAACATAAAATAAGGAAGTTCATGATGGAATCGAAGATATCTACAAATAATATTAACTCTTTTATCAAAAAAATAGACGAACTGGTTAATATTGAAAATAAAAAAAAGGGGGGCGCACTCGCTGTTGCTGTTACTCACGGTAATAAAACAATTTATCAGCGCCATATCGGAAAGGCTAACATTGGACATGCTGTTGCTGTGAAACCTAATACTAAATTCTATTTGGCGAGCGTTTCAAAACAATTCACGGCTTTTTGCATTGCTTTGTTGGAGAAAGAAGGAAAGCTTTGCGTTAAGGATAAAGTTGGACAATATTTGGATTATTTCCCCGCAGAATTCTCTGATATTACCATTGAGCATCTTATTCACCATACCAGTGGATTACGTGATCAATTTTTACTTTATAGCCTGGCAGGTAAAAATTCAGTCTTTGACCACCGTCATATTGATTTGGTGAGAAAACTGACGCAACGGCAACAAGCGCTTAATTTTACGCCTGGAGAATATTATCTCTATAGCAACACGGGTTATAATTTAATGGCGGAAATAGTCAGAGTAGTTTCAGGCCAGTCGCTGAGAGAATATGCAGAAGAAAATGTTTTCGTCCCATTAAAGATGAAAGATACCTTTTTCTATGATGATGTTACCGAAATTATTTTTGACCGGGCAATGGGGTACTCCTATAACGAGGACTCAAACCGATGGATAAGAGAAGATCTCAATGATGCGGCGGTAGGAGGTTCGGGGCTATATTCTACAGTGAATGATTTGTGTCGCTGGATGAGAGCATTTTATTCGCCATCGATTGTTCAGGATCTATTGCCTCAATTATCTCGTACGCCAGATTTAACTAATGGCAATCGTAACAATTATGCTTACGGTTTTGCGATCAGCCAACGTGAAGGGCAAAAGATAATACGACATGATGGTGGTTATGGTGGCTTCAGATCAGAAGTTTGTATTTTGCCTGATGCTGAATTAGGTATTGCTGTTACTTCTGCAATGAATACTAATGTTTCTAAGCTTGTTCGACAATGTTTTGACGTATTGTTTAATCCCAATGGTACTAAACTAGAAAAACAGCCTTGTCGGACTGGTGATATTGATATTACGGGTATATTCAAAGGAATACAACCTTATCCTTATATTATTACCAAAGAAGATTGCTATTTATTAGGTAATTTATTCGAGAAAGGCAACCCGATTATCTTTAATTCTGATGGAACATTCCAAGAGGTGGATGGGAAAATTCGGTTCAGACCTATCATTGAAAATGACAGTATTATTGCATTGGAGCAGATTAATGAAAATGGCAATGTTTTTTATCTAGATAAGATGATTGATGATGGTGGTACCGATATTCAGCTACTATTAGGATATTATTATAACCACGAAACAGAATCTGTGCTCACTGTTACAGCTTCTGAAAATGAGCTTTATATCGATGCCATTATTTCTCCTGGAAGAAAAGAGGTCTTACATCGGGTTTATGGGAATAGTTATTTTTCTCCTAGCACAGAGATTATTATTGATTTTGAATTAAATTCTGACACGGATGAACCTTATCTTTATCTCAGTAATGATCGTTGCTGGAATATAGAATTCGTCCCAGTTTAATTGATAGTGTTGTGAACACGAGTTGAGAATAGTGTTTTTCTGGTAGAATTGATTGAATTATATTAGGCAGAATTTCCATATTATTATTCTGCCTTATCATACTGTATATATGTTATTTTTATATAACCTTAAATAAGGGAATTAATGATGGAATCTACTATATCTAAAAATAAAATTAAGTTGCTTCTCAAGAAAATAGACGAATTGGTTAATATTGAAAATAAGAAAAAAGGTGGCGCTCTCGCAGTTGCTGTTACCCACGGAGATGAAACCATTTATAAGCGTTATATCGGACAAGCCAGTATTGAACATGCTGTTGCTATAACCCAAAATACGAAATTCTATATGGCGAGTGTTTCGAAACAATTCACGGCTTTTTGTATAGCCTTGTTGGAAAAAGAAGGAAAGATCAACGTCAAGGATAAAGTTGGAAAATATGTGGATTATTTCCCGGCATATTTCTCTGATATTACCATTGAGCATCTTATTCATCATACCAGTGGATTACGGGATAAATATGTCCCTTATGGCTTTGCCGGTAAAAATTCAGATTTTGACCACCGCAGTATAGATTTATTGAGAAAACTGATTCAACGGCAACAAAAGCTTAATTTTACGCCTGGGGAATATTTTAGCTATAGCAATACGGGCTATAATTTGTTGGCAGAAATCATCAAAGTGGTTTCGGGTAAATCGTTAAGAGAATATGCGAAAGAGAATATCTTTATTCCATTAAAGATGAATAATACTTCCTTCTATGATGAAGTTACTGAGATTATCTCTGACCGGGCGATAGGTTATGTCTATAACGAAGATTCAAATCAATGGATAAGATATGATCACAACGATTCAACTATAGGGAGTGCGGGGCTGCGTTCTACAGTGAGTGATTTATGCCGCTGGATGAAAGCATTTTATTCACCATCGATTGTTCGGGATATGTTGCCTCATTTATCTCGTATGCCAAATTTAGCCAATGGCAATCGCAACAATTATGCTTACGGTTTGATGATTAGCCAACGTGAAGGGCAAAAGATAATACGGCACGATGGCGCCTATGGTGGTTTTAAAGCTGATGTTTGTGTTTTACCTGATGCTAAATTAGGTATTGTGATTACTGCTGCAACAGGTATTAATAGTGTTGAGTTTACTAATCAATGTCTTAATGTATTATTTAACACTGATATGACTGAACCAGAGCATTGCCGAACCAGTAATATTGATATTACCGGTATGTTCAAGGGGGCTGATCCCTATCCCTATATTATTACCAAGGAAGATTGCTATTTATTAGGTAATTTATTCGAGAAAGGTAATCCGATTATCTTTAACGCCGATGGAACATTCCAAGAGAAGGGTGGAGAAATCCGGTTCAGACCGATCATTGAAAATAACAGTGTTATCGCACTGGAACAGATTGATGAAAATGACAATGTTTTCTATTTGAAGAAGATGACTGGTAAAGGTGATATTGATATTCATCGATTATCAGGTCGCTATTATAATAACGAAACGGAATCAATTGTCAATATTGAAGCATCCGGCCATGATCTTTATATTGATGCGGTTGTCTTGCCGGGGAAAAAAGAGGTCTTAAAGTGGGCTTACGAGAATAGTTATTTATCTACCAGTACTCAACTTATTATTGATTTCGAATTAAATCATGACACAAATAAACCTCGTCTTTATGTCAATGATTCACGTTGTTGGAAGATAGAGTTTTCCTTGGTTAATTAATGGATGTTTTTGTAAATAAAAAACAGGAATTAAATACAATGTTTTCCAGGCAGAACTTGAATATTCATATTTTGCCTGTTTTTTGCATATTACTTGCATGGCTTACGTAACTTGAGTAGCTACGTAAGCTTTCTTAAGTGATTGGAAATCTAAACTTCACGGATAAATTACTTTGATTTCCATCACTAATATAAAATTCCCACATCAGGAGAAGTGATCAATTCCATGGTTTCTTTTAGTTGTTCCAAAGGCTAATCCCACCATTGTATTTCAGTTAGTTGAATTATAGACTGTGAAATATATTTTATACTGTAAGTATGAATTCTTGCTTAATTCCGCACTGGCGTACAAATTCAGTGTCATGGGAGATTAATATTAATGTACCTTGATAATTACTTAATATTTCTTCCAGTAACAAACGGGAATCGAGATCCAAATGGTTTTCTGGCTCATCCAATAGCAGAATATCAGGTACTTGATTACCCCCGGTAATTGCCAGGAGAGTAACTTTTAACTGTTCTCCGCCACTTAATTGACTAATTGGCAGCATGGCTTTTTCTCTTCTTAGTCGAATATTACCAAGACGGGTTCGCCAATCTGTAACACTGATGTTTGGATAGAAAATATGGAGTGCTTCTGGAGCTGGTAGCGTTTTATCCAATAAGTTGAAAGATTGGTCCAAATAGAGATAAGTACCATATATCTGACATGAACCTTTCAATGGGTTGAGTCGAGCACTAATGACTTTCAGCAGAGTAGATTTACCACTGCCATTACAACCGCGAATATGCCACTTCTCACCTGCAAAGATAGATAAAGAAATTGGTATGGTAGAACCCCAAGGTATAACTAAATCATTCAGATGGATGCGCAGGCGATTTTGTGTGTTTTTATAATTCAATGTAATGTGTTGTGAGTGTAATTGCTCCAATTGCTGTTTATATTGATGAAGTTCTTGGGTTAATTTCCTATTTTGCTGATTATGCTGTTGTTTAAGTTTGGAAAGGTTCTGTTCTGAGCGATTTTTTTTCATATCAAGTAACAGTTTGGATTGAGAGCCACTGCTCTGTTGTGCTTCGCCTTGCCTTCGGCGTTGGGCTGCTCGTTGTAATGTAAGCTGTTGTTGTTGTTTCTCTTGCTTAATTTGTTTGGTAACGGCTTCTGCTTTGCGTTCGGTGGCGGTAATTTCCATTTGTTTAATATTCTTATAGAAAGAATAATTACCGCCAAATGATTTCAATCCATTGCTGCTGAGTTCAAAAATATTGTCAACGTGTTCCAGTAGGTATCTGTCATGGCTGACAATCAGAGCCCCACTGGGATGTTTATGTAGTTTTTTCTGTAACCAAAGGCGGCTTTTTTCATCCAAATGGTTACTTGGTTCATCTAGTAACAGATAGCTTTTAGATTGTAAAAAGGCCATGCATAGTGCCAGACGTGTTTGTTCACCCCCGCTTAGTTGGGAAATAGGATGAGCCAGTGAAATATTGAGATGGGCAGAATCGAGTATCTGTTGCCATTGTGCAGGTAAATGCCAGACATCGTATAATTTTTCTAAATCTTCAGGTCGGCCTTCTCCGCGTTCTACACGGCAAAAGCAGTCATAAATATCGGCAATTCCCAGTGCGTCTGCAATACGAGGCCCGTTGAGGCGGCTCAATTGGTTAACCATATAAAATGGTGTATGCCATGCCACTGTTCCTTGTGAAGGAGGGAGTTGACCAGACAGGATCTTAAGTAATATTGATTTCCCTTGTCCATTGCGACCAATTAGCGCGGATACGCCAGTAGGTAGATTAGCTGAAAGTTCGTTGAAAAGTAGGGAGCCGTTAAATTCCACAGATAGCTGTGAGAAAGTACAAATATTAATTGGCATAAAATCTCCTGATTTACAGGACAGACAGCATGCTAAAGGGGTAAAAGGACCAGAGTAAATGCATACTACCTGTCAAAAAAACACGACTAGATGCTGTTAAGGCTGCACCAGTTATTTTTTCTAAAAGGTAGGTGTTACTTCATTGGCGTAGAGAACCTCGTAAATTGGAAGATTGAAATTATAATGCATGAAGAGAATATGAGTAATTCTACTCTATATTGAACAAAAAGCTATTGCTTTATTCACAGTAAAAGTTTTAACTATGAAAAAATTGAGTATTTGCTTTTTTACTGGTTTTCTAATCGGTCAGTTATTGGTTATAGATATAACTGGGCTTTTAATGCATTGTTTTGGATTTATAAATGGGTTTCATGATATAGGGACGAATCCCAAAATCATTTTAATGTGAATACTAAAGAAGCTAACGTAGATAACTTAATAAAGGAGTTAAAAAAATGACTAAGAGAGAGGAGTTTTTGGCTTATTTAAGTGAAGCGAGTAAAATAGTTGAACAATGGCCAGATTGGAAGAAAGGTGGATTGAGAGCCTATCGTAACCTACAGACATCTGGTGAAAATAAACCTAAGGATTATACGACAGGTGAGGCTGAAAATAAGTTGGCATAACCTATTATTATTTATTGGAAAATAAAAAGCCCGATAAAAATTTTATGTTTTCACCTCCAATTTATATATTAATAAATTAACTAAAATAATAAATTAAAATTTTAGCTTAAAGTGAACCTGTACATAAAGTTGTAGTCAATTGTCTTAACGTGGCTTAATCTAAATAAAGTAACCCTTTTTAGGGTTACTAGTAAATATAGTGAATAACTTAAATTCATTATTTATTTTCAAAAAACGCTCGTCTTAAACCTAATTCCAGACCACGAATTTCTGCCAAACCTTTTAATCGGCCAATGCAGGAATAACCGGGATTAGTCTGTTTTTTTAGGTCATCAATTATTTGATGGCCGTGATCAGGACGCATAGGTATCAAACGGTTATCTCCAGCTTGTTTACGGCGATATTCTTCACGCAGGATTTCCATCACTATGTTATACATATCCACATCACCTGCTAAATGAGAGGCTTCATGGAAAGTTTTGCTGTTCTCTTCCCGTTGGGTGGAGCGCAGGTGAGTAAAATAAATTCGGTTGCCATAACATTTAATCATCTCAACCAAATCATTATCACCACGAACACCGTAGGAGCCGGTGCACATGGTAATGCCGTTAACTGGGCTTGGTTCAATGGTGGTCAGCCATTCAATATCTTCAATGGTGGAAATGATACGTGGTAAGCCCAGAATAGGGCGGGGCGGATCATCCGGGTGAATTGCCAGACGTAAATCATATTCCTCACAAACAGGAACAATCTGGTGTAGAAAATAAGCCAAATGTTCACGCAGCTTATCGCGGGTAATATCTTTGTAGCGATCTAATTGCGCCTGAAATTCTGCTAACGTATATCCCTCTTCGGCCCCCGGCAGACCGGCAATAATATTAGTGGTGAGTTTCCTAATATCAGCAGCAGACATATTGTCGTAATAGACTTTTGCCTGAGCTTGTTCTTCGACGGTGTAATCAGCTTCTGCATTTGGACGTTTGAGAATATAGATTTCAAATGCGGCAAAGGCAATTTGATCAAAACGTAAGGCTTTGGAACCATCAGGGAGTGAGTATTCAAGATCGGTGCGTGTCCAGTCCAGCACGGGCATAAAGTTATAGCAAACGGTATCGATGCCACATTCTGCTAAATTTTTCAGTGAAGTTTTGTAGTTATTAATCCATTGTTGATAGTGACCGGTCTGAGTTTTAATCTCTTCATGGACAGGTACGCTTTCAACAACTGACCAGATAAGCCCCTTATTTTCGATAAGGGCTTTACGGGCCAAGATTTCGTCTTTGTTCCAAACGTATCCGTTAGGCATATGGTGTAATGCGGTAACGATGCCGGTTGCACCAGCCTGACGAATATCATCTAAAGAAACAGGATCATTTGGGCCGAACCAACGCCAGGTTTGTTCCATTGTTATCTACCTTATATACAAACGCTAGAATAAAAACTTATTTACAGGGATATGAATTAAAGAGATAACCGTCGAAATAGGGATCGTCAACATCAGACAATTCCAGTAAACGTAATTTCACATTCTCTAAATGTTGCCACATTGCTTGTTTGGCTGCCGCCGGATCTTTCTTGATCATGGCGGATAAAATGATCTGATGGTCGTGCAGCCACTCTTTACGATAATCTTTATCGGTAATTCGCGTGTGCAGTTTCTGCCACATAGGATTATTTTCCCGCCATGCCCAAGATTGTTTGAGCAGTTCAACTAACATACTGTTATGGGTGGCTTCCGCAATCGCCAGATGGAACTCTCTGTCACCGGATTCATCTTCACCGGAGGCCAAATCTTCGGATTCTTTTTGCAATGCTCGACGCATATTAGCAATGTTATTTGGCGTCACTTGCATGGCGGCAAATTCGGCAATATTACTTTCCAGTAATTGGCGAGCTTGTAATAGTTCAAAAGGTCCCGCTGCGTTAACTGAGCATGAAGAAGAAGTTGGCAGGTGAGGACGGTTAATAATATAGATCCCGGAACCTTTGCGGACTTCAATAAGGTTTTCGAGTTCGAGCATAATTAATGCTTCACGCACAACCGTTCTGGAAACCCCTAATAATTCAGCAAGTTCTCGCTCCGGCGGTAGGCGATCCCCAATACGATATTTCTGGTTGGTAATCGTCTCTCTTAATGCGATGCCGACTTCTTGGTAAGGACGTTTTGGCTCAAATAAATGCTTCATGGTGTCACTATTGTTGTCATGATTATCGATAGTATTGTGTAGATAATAGTCAAAAACAGAAATTGGTCAACCAAAAATGCCGCTTAAAGGCGAAGGCCAAATGGCCTTCACCAATGATTATTTGACTGCGCGGATGCGCTCTACCATACGGTAAAGCATTGGGTCGCTTTTTTTAATGTCGTCGTACATCGGTTTGACCGCTTCTTCAAACGATTTTTGATCCACATCGACGAACTGGACCCCAATTTTCTCTGCATTCTGACGCTCTTTCTCTTCTGATTTTTCCCATAATTTCGTCATATATTGAGAAGAGTGAATGGCAGCATTTATAAGAATCTTTTGTTGTTCTGATGACAGTTTATTTAGTGATTTAGTAGAAATAACCAAGACATCTGGCACCATAGTATGTTTATCCAGTGAGAAGTATCTGGCGACTTCACTGTGACGGCTCAGGCTAAAAGAGGGAATGTTATTTTCTGCGGCATCTACGACACCCTGTTGTAAAGCAGTATACAGCTCGCCGTAAGCCAATGGGGTTGGGTTGCCGCCTAAGTTTTTCACCATTGAAATGGCGGTTGGGCTAGGCTGAACCCGAATTTTCATGCCTTTTAGATCCTCCGGCGTGCGGATAGGTTTTTTGGCGTAGAAGCTACGTGCTCCGGCTTCATAGTAGGTTATGCCGATAAAGCCGCGATTTTTGCTGGATGCCAGAATCTCTTTGCCAATTTCGCCGTTTTTAATTTTTTCGTAATGGGCTTTATCGCGGAACAGATAAGGTAAGTTAAAAGCAGAATAAGCGGGCGAGAAAGCTTCCAGTTCTGCGGCATTGGATTTGACTAAATCCAGTGCGCCATTTTGCATCAGTTCCATCGATTCCCGTTGGTTACCCAATTGTGCGTCTGGATAGATCCGAATACGAACATCACCATTCGTTTTTTGGCGAACTTCATCAGCAAACTGAGTCATTGCCTTGTGCGCTGCATGGTCGCGGTTGTGGTTATGGCTGAGTTTTAATGTTGTCACCGCCATAACTTGTGACGCGCCTAAGGCAAATATCGCTCCGATTACAGTAGGTAAAATACGCTTAGCATTGCTCATTATTCGTTCTCCAATTGTTGTAAATAGGTTACGGGCACAACTGAACTGACGGTCAAACCATAAGCATCACTTCGGATTTCGTCAAAAAGTAAAAGTAATTTGGTTGACCAATATCACAAAATAATCGTCTCAACTGGTGAACCAGTCAGTTTGTGATCCCGCTCACTGGATGTTTTTTTGACCTGGATCTTATAATCCAAGCAACGTAAAGCTTCCTTTACTGATTTTGGTCAGACAGTTTGTCCATTTGGTCAATCAAATAGGGCATACATTGAGGCCAATAAGGATAAAGCCCCGTGAAAAACCTTGTGTATTGCATCAATAAAGGTTTGGCATTTTTTACCGTCAGCCTTTCCGTTTTTTTGGTGTTTTGTGTCACATGGCAGGTGGTTTCCCGCTATGTGTTTGGTACGCCGAGTACGGTAACGGATGAACTCGCTCGTTATCTGTTTATGTGGGTCGCCATGATTGGCGCGGCGTATACCACAGGTCAGCATCGCCATTTAGCTATCGACCTGTTAACGATGAAACTTAAGGGGATAGGCAAAAATAGTGTGGGTTTGGTGATCCAAGCCGCGATCGCGCTGTTTGTTTCGATCGTGCTGGTATATGGCGGATCGATATTGGTGATCTCAACGCTTAAAACCGGACAAATCACGCCCGCGCTAGGGCTACCGATGGGATATGTCTATTTATGTCTGCCAATTAGTGGTGTTCTGATGATTTGTTATGTGCTGGTAGACATTGTTGAGCTTATTCAGAATTTTTCAGGTAAAGACACGGTTGTTTCTGAAAATCAATAAAGTCACCAAGCGGAAGAGGATGAGCTTATGGATTGGCAAGTGGTTTTAGCGTTGTTCGGTAGTTTTGCCGTGTTGTTGGCACTGGGCGTACCGGTATCCTTTGCGATTGGTCTGTCATCATTACTGGCAATTATGATGACGTTGCCAATGGAGGCGGCGATTACGGTGGTTGCTCAACGTATGGCAGTAGGTGTTGATAATTTCTCTTTACTGGCTATTCCATTCTTTATTCTGGCGGGAAATATTATGAATCAGGGGGGAATCGCTGCCCGCCTGATTAATCTGGCAAAAGTTATGGGCGGCCGTTTGCCCGGTTCTCTGGTGCACGTTAATATTATGGCGAATATGTTTTTCGGCGCGATTTCAGGCTCAGCGGTGGCATCGGCTGCGGCGGTCGGCGGAACGATGGCGCCAATGCAGAAAAAAGAGGGTTACGAGCCGGAATACTCCGCCGCTGTAAACATTGCTTCCTGCCCTGCGGGTTTGTTGATCCCGCCAAGTAACACCTTGATTGTTTACTCGCTGGTTTCTGGCGGCACATCAATTGCCGCACTGTTTTTGGCGGGCTATATTCCCGGCATTTTGATGGGCGTATCCTTGATGATTGTGGCGGCAATTATTGCCAAACGCCGAGGTTATCCGGTATCACCCAAGCCGACATGGAGCGAATTTTTCACTACATTGGTTCGCGCATTGCCCTCTCTGATGCTGGTTGTGGTTATTATGGGAGGGATCATTGCCGGTATTTTTACCGCCACAGAAGCCTCCGCGATTGCTGTGTTGTACAGTTTTGTATTGGCAGTGCTGATTTATCGTGAAGTCAGTATCGCCAAACTACCAAAAATCATTCTCGATTCTGCGGTGACCACCTCCATTGTTTTGTTGCTGATTGGCGCATCAATGGGAATGTCTTGGGCAATGGCGAATGCGGATCTGCCCTATTTGATCGCTGATGCCCTAATGGCGGTTTCTGAAAACCCACTGGTTATTCTGCTGGTCATTAATATCATTCTGTTGCTGGTCGGAACCTTTATGGATATGACTCCGGCGATTCTTATTTTTACGCCGATTTTCCTGCCGGTAGCGCAGAATATGGGCGTTGATCCGGTACATTTCGGCATCATTATGACCTTCAACCTGGCTATTGGTATCTGTACGCCGCCGGTAGGGAGTGCGCTGTTTGTGGGTTGTTCCATCGGCGATGTCAGCATTAATAAGGTATTGAAACCTTTAGTCCCCATGTATTGCGCTTTGGTTATCGCGTTGATGTTGGTGACCTTTATACCGCAACTGAGCTTGTGGCTGCCTCAGATGTTACTGAATTACTAAGCATTTAAGTAATCTGCGTCAATAGAAAGGAACTATTTTATGCTCCGTAATATTGCTAATTGCAAAATTGATTCTGATGTTCCTCTCCCTTCTTATGATCGCCAAAAATTGGTTACTCGTATTGTTCATCTGGGATGTGGCGCTTTTCACCGGGCGCATCAGGCGGTTTTTACTCACCATATGTTGGAAAAAACGGGCAGTGATTGGGGAATTTGTGAAGTTAGTTTGTTCTCCGGTCATCGGTTGATTCAGCAACTTAAACAGCAGAATTGCCTGTGTACTATTGCGGAAAAAGGGGCGGAGAAAACGGAGCTAAAAATTATCGGCTCTATGATTGATGCTTTGCATCCTGAGTTTGTGGGTCATAAAGGTATTCTGGAAGCCATAGCGCAGCCACAAGTGGCGATTATTTCTCTGACGATTACCGAAAAAGGGTATTGCATCGATGCAGCCAGCGGCAAGCTGGATGTGAATAATGCGTCAATTCAACGGGATTTGGTTAACCCAACCAAACCAACATCCGCTATTGGTTACATTGCCGAGGCGCTCCGCCTGCGTTATGAACGTAACTTGCCGCCATTGACGGTGATGTCCTGCGATAATGTCAGAGAAAATGGCAAAGTCGCCCGTGAAGCGGTGGTGGGTTTTGCCCGTTTACGTGATGAGAAGTTAGCCCAATGGATTGAACTGAATGTGACTTTTCCATGCACAATGGTTGACCGTATTGTTCCTGCGGCTACGCCAGAATCGTTGGAAGAGATAGCTGAACAGTTGGGGGTATATGATCCCTGCGCAGTCACCTGTGAACCTTTTCGTCAGTGGGTGATTGAAGATAACTTTGCCAGTGGCCGTCCAAACTGGGATGTGGCAGGAGCCCAATTCGTTAAGGATGTGGCGCCTTTTGAAACCATGAAATTACGGATGCTAAACGGTAGCCACTCATTTCTAGCTTATCTGGGCTATTTGGCAGGATATACGCATATTGCGGACGCAATGGCGAACCCCGATTACCGGCAAGCCGCTTTGGATCTGATGCTGAAAGAGCAGGCGCCAACTCTGACAATGCCGACAAGAACCGATCTTTTTCAATATGCTCACCGGCTAATTGAGCGTTTTAGTAACCCTAACCTTAAGCACCAAACCTGGCAGATAGCAATGGATGGCAGCCAGAAACTGCCACAACGTATGCTTGATTCTGTGGCTTATCATCTGGCAAATGGTAGTGATTACCGTCACTTGGCATTGGGTATCGCCGGCTGGATGCGTTATATCAGCGGTAAAGATGAACAAGGCAAATTGATTGATGTGCGCGATCCGTTGGTTGACCAATTTAAATCCATTTACCAGCAATATGGGTTATCTGCTGATGTAGTACCCGCATTGTTGGCGATTTTTAGCAACCCATTGTTAGCTGATGCGCATTTTGTCCGGGTGGTTACTGAAGCTTACCAACTATTATTGGAGCGCGGCGCCTGCCACGCTGTGGCGACACTCTGATTTGGCTGACAGGAACAAAGATATGAAAAATTTTATGGGTGAAGATTTTCTGCTGAACAATGGAACTGCTTGTCAGCTATATCATGAACATGCCGCAAATATGCCGATTTATGATTATCATTGTCATCTTAATCCGCGTGAAATTGCTGAAAATCGCTGGTTTGATAACCTTGGTCAGATTTGGTTAGAAGGGGACCACTATAAATGGCGGGCAATGCGCTGTGCGGGTATTGATGAATCGCTGATCACAGGTAAACAAGCCCATGATTATGAAAAATATCAGGCATGGGCAAAAACAGTACCGTTGACCTTAGGAAATCCGCTTTATCACTGGACACATCTAGAATTACGTCGTCCATTTGGTATTACCGGGAAATTATTCGGGCCGCAAACCGCTGATGAAATCTGGCATCAATGCAATGAAAAGCTGGCAACACAGGCGTTTTCAGCTCGTGGCATTATGCAGCAAATGAATGTGCGTATGGTGGGAACTACGGATGATCCGGTAGATTCTCTGCGATATCACCGCCAAATCGCGACAGATGAGAGTTTCGATATCGAAGTATTACCAAGCTGGCGTCCTGATCGGGTATTTAAAATTGAGCTGGTGGGTTTCGTTGACTATATCAAACAGCTTGAGGCCGTGGCTGATGTATCGATCACCGCTTTTGCTGATGTGCTGAACGCATTGGAGCGTCGTCTTGAGCATTTTGCTGCTCATGGCTGCCGGGCGGCTGATCACGGCATAGAAAATCTACGCTATGCCCCCATTCCTGATGAAACGGTATTAAATGGCATCCTGCAAAAACGGCTGGCTGGGGGAGCGCTCTCTGAGCTTGAAATTGCGCAGTACACCACGGCGATTCTGGTTTGGCTTGGCCGACAATATGCCGCCCGTGGTTGGGTGATGCAAATGCATATCGGCGCTATTCGCAACAATAATAGCCGGATGTTCCGCTTACTTGGCGCGGATAGCGGCTTTGATTCCATTGGGGATAACAATATCGCTTGGCCGTTATCTCGCCTGCTGGATAGCATGGATGTGACGGATGAGTTGCCGAAAACGATTCTTTACTGTCTCAATCCACGAGATAACGAAGTGATTGCTACGATGGCCGGTAACTTTCAAGGTGGCGGTATCGCCGGTAAAGTGCAGTTTGGTTCGGGCTGGTGGTTCAATGATCAGAAAGATGGCATGTTACGTCAGCTTGAACAACTTTCCCAACTTGGGCTGCTAAGTCAATTTGTTGGTATGTTGACCGATTCTCGTAGCTTTCTTTCATACACACGGCATGAATATTTTCGTCGCATTCTGTGTAATTTGTTAGGGCAATGGGCAGAAAAGGGAGAAGTTCCTAACAACAAAGCAATGTTAGGGCAGATGGTTGAGGATATTTGTTTTAATAACGCTCGCCGTTATTTTGCCTTGCCGGGAGAAAATCCATGAAGCAGATTGCACTCCTTGGTGAATGTATGATTGAACTTAATGGCGCTCCTTTCGCTACCATGTATCAGGCTTTTGGTGGTGATGTCCTGAATAGTGCGGTTTATTTAGCCCGTGCAAGCCGACAGAAGATTGCCGTTCATTTTGTGACTGCGTTAGGGATGGATTCGCTTAGTGAAGGAATGATCACACGTTGGCAAGACGAAGGTATTCATACCCATCTGGTTTTGCGTGATCCGGCTCATCAACCGGGGTTGTATTTGATTCAACTTGATGAACAAGGAGAACGCGCCTTTTTGTACTGGCGCAATGATTCCGCTGCCCGATATGTGGTGCGTCATCCTGATTTCTCTTCGGTTATTCAAGCTTTACAGCAGATGGATGTCATTTATCTCAGCGGCATCAGTTTGGCTATCTTGCCTGTCGATGATCGTGAAAAGTTACTGAACTTGTTGGCTGAACTGGCGGCACAAGGAAAAATCATCGTTTTCGACAGTAATTACCGTCCGGCATTGTGGGAAAGTGTGGAGGAAACTCAGATCTGTTATCAGAAATTACTCTCTTTTACTTCACTGGCACTGGTGACAAATGACGATGAATGCAAGCTGTGGGGTGATAAATCGGTTACAGCAACTATGATTCGCCTTAAACAAGCAGGCGTTAAAGAAGCCGTGATTAAAGCGGGGGCTGTCGGTTGTTATTATCAGCATTTGGTACAGGATACTCCGATTGAGCTGATCCCAACGGCGCCGGTTGTTAACGTGGTCGATACCACAGCGGCGGGAGACGCCTTTAATGCCGGGTTTCTAGTCGGATTTCTGACAGATTGCCCGATACAACAAGCGGCAATCATGGGGCATCGTCTGGCTGGTACCGTTATTCAGCATAAAGGGGCGATTATTCCAATTAGTGCAACTCAAGCAGTGACTGACAGTTTCTTTTAACAGCGGGGGAAAATCGATGAAACAGATGATTGAGCAGTTACGCCAATTGAAAATTGTACCTGTAATTACTGTTGAGCGTGCGGAAGACATTATACCGTTAGGTAAGGCATTAGCTGATAATGGCTTGCCAGTAGCGGAAATTACTTTCCGTTCTGCGGCCGCGGCGGAAGCGATTCGTCTACTGAAAGAGACTCTACCGGATATGCTGATTGGCGCGGGTACTGTTCTGAATCGTGAACAGGTAGTTGCTGCAAAGCAGGCGGGCGCTGATTTTATGGTTTCTCCCGGTTTTAATCCAAATACAGTCAAAGCTTGTCAGCAATTGAATATTCCTATTATTCCAGGTGTGAATAATCCAAGCGCGATTGAAGGCGCGATGGAGTTGGGATTAAAACTGTTGAAATTCTTTCCGGCGGAACCTTCCGGCGGTTTGCCAATGATTAAAGCGATATTAGCGCCTTATACTGAATTGCAAATTATGCCGACTGGGGGAATCGGACCAAACAATATCCGCGATTATCTTGCTGTACCGCGTATTGTGGCGTGTGGTGGCTCATGGATGGTCAGTAAGGCGCTGGTGGATGACCGGAATTGGCAGGAAATTGGTCGTCTGACGCGTGAAGCGGTGGATTTAGTGAATACTTAAGGAATAGTGGTTTTTATATTGGGATAAAATATTATTCCGACAATGTACCCGTCATCTTTCAAGTTGCCTCTTTGTTGGTTGCGCTCACTCACCCCGGTAACAGAGTTCTCTATGCTCCCGGGGATTCGCTCCCTTGCCGCCGCGATGCATCTTGAAATCCATAGGGTATATACCAAAAGGAAGAAAGGGTTTAGTAAAAATTCTTTCACTTCTGTTTGCCTAATGGAAGCATCAGCGTGTATGGCTCCAACGGTGACTGGGCGAAGCCAAGACGTGTATAGAACGTTCGAGCGCTCTCATCAAGTGCGTGGACGATTATAGCCGAAATGCCCACCTGTTCTGCCGTGCTGGCGACACGCTTCCAAGCATCTTGGAGAAGCAGTGCCCCGAGCTTCTTCCCCTGATATTCCACATCGACAGCCAGACGGCCGAGAAGCACTACAGGGATAGGATCTGGCATATTGCGTTTAAGCGATGGTGTAGATTCAATATGATTAATTGAACCGGCGCTTAGACAATAATAACCGATAACGTCTTTTGTGCCTTCCTTGCAAATAACAAATGTGCGGCTCGCGCCGAGCTTATTATTTTTCAACGCCCGGCGTGAAAGCCATTCGTTTAATGTTTCATGCTGGCAATAAAAATCATTTATATTATGTTCAGCCGTTAATATTTCAGGTGTGCTTATTCCCACGGCGCTTTATATCCCATCAGTTTTTTAAAACCTTCATTATCAGAAAGCGGTTGCTCCAGCATCTGCATGAACGCATGGTATTTTTCGTCGTTAACGAAAAAGTGGCGCTGATCGAGTATGGCATCTTCGGCTGCGCGGCAGGCAGCATCCAAGATGAAATCGGTTCGGGTCTTTGAAAGCAGGTTTGCTGCATGGTCAATAAGCTCCCGCTGGAAGGCTTTCGCCCGGATGTTGATCGGTGTTTCTTTAGGTTGTGTTCTCATAAATCACCTGTGTAGCAAATTGGTAGACAGTCATTGTAGCAGCTGTGTAATTAATAGATATACATTTAGCGTCTCCATTTGAAATCTTATGAAACGTAAGCATGCTGTGTTACCCAAAATATAGTGGCTGGTTTTCTGCTGACTGGCGTCGGCCTAATTTACACGAACGCCAGATACCAGAGCAAACTTTACTAGAGTTACCTACTGTTAGTTTGATACCTGAAAATATCTTAATGCAATTGAAACTTAAGTTTGGGGCTAAATTTGAACAACTAGAAAACCTTGATCGAATGATCTTAGCCACAGTGGCTGTAGAAGGATGGATTAATCATCAGCGGGCTTGTGAACTAACAACGCTACATTCCCGAGAAGTTACTTTGGCTTTTCCTCGCCTTGAACATAAAGGATTTTTAGTTTCATCAGGTGAAAAACGTAATAAATCTTACACGTTACCGGGTATGTCGTTACCAGATCCAGAAGAGCTTTTCTCTACTGGGGCAGTGAATAATATTAACAACATGGACTTACCTCATAAGGAGCCGAGCTTGCCTCATATAGTTTCAGGAACTCAAACCCATCGAGATACGTTAGGGCGTCTTACCCCTTTATCATTTAGCTTGCCGTTTATTGATAGCTTAGAGTACATATCTCTGGATTTAAGAAAGAAATTGGAGGAAATTGCTAAACCGGCTTATGAAAATCGACGATTAGAGCCGGAAGAAATGCAACTAATTATCATGAAACTTTGCCAGTCTCACTATATCCGTATTGATGTGTTAAGCATTCTATTAAATCGTTCAGCAAAGAATCTCAGGCAACGCCATATAAAACCATTGCTTGATAAGCAATGCTTGATGATGGCATTTCCGCAAACACCAAGTCATCCTAATCAAGGATATACTGTCAGGACTCTATCGCAGGATTGATACCTTATTACCAGGGATTTGGTAAGGATGAAAAAAATATAATAAGAGTGTTTTCTTATATGGTTAAGAAGGAAATATTTCCTATGGTAGAAAAATAGATTGGTATATTCAACTTACTATATAAATATGTTTATATGATTTTTATTATTATATTATTAATGTTAAATCAGATATATATCATAAGAAATAATTATAAAATATCCATCCTTGGTTGTATGCAATTCTTCCATTAACCACTCAATTATTATCGAGTGGCAGATAAAATAGATTTTGCATGTCGTTTGATTTGCATATTTTAATGTTTCTGTCAAACAATAAACCTTGTATTAATAGTCCTTGATTGTTCTAATATATCAGAACTTGCGGGAATGATGTTGTTTAATACACAGGTTCGCAATAGCCATCGATCTTTGCCATCATAACGGGGAATAAATTCTGAACGTCCATGAACACATCGGTTATTATTAATAATGAGTAAATCCCCTTTTTCTAAAGTAACCCAGACTTTATTTTTATTAGCCAATTTCTTTAGTTTATCCAATAATGTTTCAGCTTCAGAATTGATACCTTGCATTAAATCTAGATCATATATCATATATGGGTCGTTCGGATTGCCATGAAAAACAGGAGTAATCGGGCCATTACCTTTCTTTCCATTGGGACTGCCATATGAATAATCTATTCCTGTAATAAAAAGGGGGTTAAAAAGTAATTTATATTCATTCAGTGACAAGTATGGGATTATCATTCTTGCACTTGCTGTAAAAGTTTTGGCTGTTTTATCATGATCCTGACGTAAGCAATACAATAATACATAATCACACATATGTGGATGAAAAGCAATTTCTGTGTGAAAATCTAATTCTTTCTTGGAGCTAGCAGAGGAAAGTAATATTTCTTTTTCAGGATGAGGAACAAGGTTCTGGAAAATATTGCCTTGCTTCTCTTGGGTATAACTTACAGCGTAGCCAAGAAATTCAGCAATCATTGCTAGCCACATTTCTCCAAAGAAGTTTCCTTTATCAGGATAATGTAATGAGTCTAATGGTGTTGATGGTAGGTAATTTCCTATATTAATTCCTTTTAAGAGTAACACTCCATATTGATTAGAGTAGTGTTTAAATTCATATAATTTCTGGATTATATCTTGATTTAAATACGTTATTCTCTTGTAACTTTCTGATAAAAATAAATTTAGATTTTCATAGGGATTTGGTAATGGATTATTATATATTCCTTTTTTAATAAGTTTATCATGATCTATATTTAGGATGTGATCTCCTTTTAATTTTTCTAAGTCTCTAACGAAATTCTTTTCTGAAGATTTCGATGATGTTTGAGAAAAATCTGTTTCAGGATTAAAGATAATTTTATGGTTTAATAGATCACACATAGATGAAAAAAATGATTTTAAAAACTCCTCATTATCACCTTCTGAAAAATATCTGGATGAAAAAGAATTTATAATTCCTAAGAAGTAAAAATGATGCCCATTAATTTCCTTTTTTACCCCTATGACATGGTTGTCGAATGTTAGATAAGTATGCCAATCTTTATAATATGTGAACTTTGTTGTTAAATAACCATGAAGAAGATAGGATTCACCTTTAAAATTCACGGTTATATTTCCATCTAGTCTACTTAGGTAGTTTTTTTTCCTATCGGGAAATTCAAGATATGACATTTTAATGTCTTTATTATCAGTTATTTCTATTTCATTCATGTTATTACTGGGTAATGGTAAGATAATAGAAATTTTTGGCCATTCGATATCATTTTCTATAGATTTTTCATTTGTTGTGATGAATATATCTATGTCACTCTTTCTCTTATTATAAGACAAGAATGAATCTGAGTCATGTACAGAAAAACCATGATATTTTAAGAAGTTAATGATATTAAAAAAAGCATTTTTGATTGTCCGATGATTTGAGCTGTTAATATAAGAATCATCATATACTATAGATAATATGTTGCCTTTCATTGAATTCTCCTTGCTTAAATAGAGTGTTATCCAATAATAATATATTGGCGTATACATAAACGTAGTCATATTTTAAGAAATTAACTAATAATCATCCCGATAAACATTGCCACACCAAATAATAATAATGATGCACTAGTTATAGATTCAACAATTAATTGCGCGTTTTTATTAAATAAAACAGACTGTATGTAAGATAATCCATAAATAAATACTACCCACCAAAGTACACCAATCAATATATCTATTAATCCTAGGATGATAACTTGATTTAAAGCTGGGTGTGATGGATCAATGAATTGAGGAAGAATACTTATAAAGAAAATAGCCACTTTGGGATTAAAGATATTGGCTAAAAGCCCGGTAATAAATAGATTGCTGTTCTTTTGTATTATATTTATGCTTTGATTTCCAATGATTTTTTTTTGACTGTTAAAAGCGTCTTTTAATCCGGAATAACCTAAATATATTAAATATAAGGCACCGAGGGTTTGTAACATATTAAATGCAGTTTTTGATGTTGCTAGAATTAAAGTTGCGCCTAATGATCCTAGGATCAGATGAAAAACAAGACCTGCTTGTACGCCAATTGCCGTTACTATCCCATTTTTTCTGCACTTAAATGTCCCTTTGCTGATAATAGCCCAGTCTGGGCCTGGTGTTATATAGGATAAAACAACCAGAAGAAGATAGAAATAAAGTAGGTCGAGGTTCATGGTTTTATACTCTACAATGAGTCGTTACTTGGACAAAATCAGCAGATTTACCGATTTTTATTTCAACCTTTACGTCTTTGACTTCATTAATATTATTTATATGCGTACCTCCGCATGGAATAGTGACTACTCTAGAGTCAATTGTAGATTTCCATAATCTGGTGTCATTAATCCCTTTTGATTTATATTCAATAGTTATTTCCGCACCCTGAGATAACCAATTGTTGAGTGTGTTATTAACTTCTCTATTAATTTTATCCAGATTTTCAATTAGTATATTTTTATCAAATCCTTTCTTTTTGATCGATTTACCAAAGCGATAAATATCAACGGATTTAAGTTCTGTAATAGAAGATTGGTAAATGGCAGCTTTATCTAAATTATAATTTCCTAAATCATCGGTATCGTATACTTTGGACCATATATGATGAGTTGCTTTATTTAAAGCAAGGGACATAAAGTGGGCCATCGAGTGTGCGGCACTTACCTTATACCTTGTTTCATCGTTCACAGATAGAGTTACCGTTTTCCCTATGAGATCTCTTTCAGAGATTCCGTGTAAATCAGGTAAGTAGTGTGCTGGCATAATTTTGTCTGGAGACGTTGTTTGTTTCGTTATTTCCTGATCTATATATAAATGACTATCAATAAGACCAGCGGTGTAAACTTTTGTCACAGCAAGTTCTTTATCGCCTATTGAAATTATTCCATTATCATGTAGTTGGTCTGGCCACTTATAGTTCTTTGGGTAGAATGGACTATCTTGGGTTATCAAAAGGGTGCCATCTTCGTATCTCATAACCCCGATAATGTTGGATTCTAACGTCAGGGTTCCTAGCATAAATGAAGCTTCTGCTTTTAATAGTTGATCAATATTTATATCAGTAGTCATGTAATATCTCGCAAGTTATCCCCCTCATCTTTCAAGCTGTCTCTTTGTTGGCTGCACTCACTCACCCCGGTCACATCGTTATCTATGCTCCTGGGGATTCGCTCCCTTGCCGTCGCGATGCATCTTGAAATCCATAAGGTATATTACTATCGGGTATTTTTTAAGTAAGTCATTCTAAAACAATATGAAATTTTATTTTCAGTTTAAATATCTGATATCTAGAGATGGTAATTTTTTTGCCAATCAAGACATCATATATTCTTATACCATATTACTATTTGTTTTAAACGTTGTAGGTAATTTTTCTTGTTAGTTAACCAAGACTAGAACGAGAAAAATAACATTAATATGTGTATGGTAGATCTATTTATAGGATATTTAATTTATTATTGCAAATAGAAAAATGAGAGTTTTTGGTATATTTATATCTGCATGATAAATGGCTGTTTTCATAATGAAGTCTGTCGATTAATTGTAGCGGTAATTTTCGGGTTAAAAAACATATGGTTAAATTGATAAGGGATGTGATATATGTATCTGATATATAAGGAGGATGTAAAAGTGGCTGTTGTGACAAGAGCTAATATAGATCTTCCGGAAGAATAGATGGCTGCCCAGAGCCATGTTAGCTAGAAAGAGAATCGAACAAAATAAAAACCGCGAGAAAGTTTTTAATATTTTCGCGGTAGTCACGTTTTCTAAACGGGAAGATCAATGATTTTCTGTGAAGAAAAATCAAATCTCAGAGCGTGGTTTAGCATTCTCCGCTAACCATGCTGCAATGCGTTGCTTCTGCTCTTCTTTTAGCCACATACCCAATTTGGTACGGCGCCAGATTGCGTCATCCAGTTCGACAACCCACTCATTATCGACCAGATAACGAATCTCTGCTTCATACAGGCCGTGACCGAAGCATTCACCGAGATCTGTCAGATTATTAGCGCCTTGCAGAATGAGTTCGCTGTTGCTGCCGTAAGTACGCGCATAACGTACAGCAACGCCTTCCGGCAACCAGTTGTAACGTTTACGCAATAAACGGGCATAACCATCACGATCGCATCCTTCCAAATTACCCCCCGGTAACTGACCATTTCTGGTCCAGGCTTTTCCGGCAGTGGGATAGTATTGCATGAGCTTTTCGGTTGCGTGTTCTGCCAGCTTACGGTAAGTAGTTAATTTACCGCCGAACACAGACAGTAATGGCGCTTTGCCCTGTTCATCATGTATGTCAAGGGTATAGTCGCGTGTAATGGCCTGAGGTGAGTCGGATTCATCATCGCACAGTGGACGTACGCCAGAGTAGGTCCAGACGATATCGTCACGGCTAAGTTGTTTCTTGAAGTGGTCGTTATAAACTCTCAGCAGGTAATTAATCTCTTGATCGTCAATCTTCGCCTCTTTTGGATCACCTTGATATTCCACATCGGTGGTTCCGATAATGGAAAATTCATCCATCCAAGGAATAACAAATACGATACGATGATCTTCGTTTTGCAGAATATAAGCTTGCGGCTCGTCATGCACTCTTGGCACCACAATATGGCTGCCTTTGATCAGGCGAATACCATAAGGTGATTTTAATTTCAGACCATCGTCAAAGAACTCTTTAACCCAAGGGCCGGTAGCATTAACCAGACCTTTTGCTCGCCAGGTATAAGTCTTGCCGGTACGCAAATCTTCGGCTTCAACCATCCAACCCTCTTGTTCGCGCCATGCACGGGTCACTTTTGTCCGGGTTCGAACTTCTCCGCCATGTTTTTTAACTTCCTGAGCGTTAAGGACAACTAAACGAGCATCATCAACCCAGCAGTCAGAATATTCGAAGCCACGGACCAATTCTGGTTTCAGAACAGAATTGGCGCCGAATTTCAGCCCTTTACTGCGGGGTAGGCTGACACGTTTGCCTAGATTGTCATAAAGGAACAGGCCAATACGGATCATCCATGCTGGACGCAGATGTGGCTGGTGCGGCAGGCGGAAACGCATCGGAAAAGCGATATGTGGTGCAAGATTCAGTAAAACTTCACGCTCTGCCAGCGCTTCGCCGACCAAACGGAATTCATAATGTTCCAGATAGCGTAAGCCGCCGTGGATCAGTTTTGAGCTGGCGGATGACGTGGCTTTGGCTAAATCTTGTGCTTCCAGCAACAGAACAGAAAGCCCTCGGCCAGCAGCATCTGCCGCAATCCCGGCGCCGTTGATCCCGCCGCCGATCACAATCAAGTCTTTAGTTTCCATGCATCCCCCTAAAATGTTCGAAATAGTTCTTTAGTGCTCGTTTTCGCTCAAGATTGTAATCAGAAAGCGATCAATAGCCAACTATTTGTTAAGAAAAAACATGTTCACGTGATATAGATAACAAATATTGTCATGTCCATATAGTTTACATGGTATTAATAAAGAAGTTTAACTATGGGGCGACCAAGGGAGATAGGGGATAGTGTTATCCCCAAATATAGAGAAAATGCTTAGCAGAGTTCGAATTGCACGTTATATTGCTCAATCACTTTCTGGATGCTTGGCGGGGGAAGCTGGTCGGTGAATAGATGATCAATGAGGTTCATATTGCCCAGATTGACCATAGCATTACGGCCAAATTTAGAATGGTCAGTGACTAACATTACGCAACGGGAGTTTTCGATAATTGCGCGTTTAATGCGTACTTCATGGTAATCAAATTCCAGTAGTGAGCCATCCATGTCAATGCCACTGATGCCGAGAATGCCGTAATCGAGCCGAAACTGGGAGATAAAATCCAGTGTGGCTTCACCGATAATGCCGCCATCACGGGAACGAATCTCCCCTCCCGCCAGGATTAAACGGAAGTCTTCTTTTGTCATCAATAGGGTAGCGACGTTGAGGTTATTAGTGACAATCCGTAGATCTTTATGATTTAACAATGCGTGAGCGACAGCTTCTGGCGTCGTGCCAATATCAATAAACAGCGTCGCGCCGTCCGGGATATGGCTGGCAACACGTTGCGCAATACGTGCTTTCTCTTCTGACCACATGATCTTGCGGTCGTGATAAGCAGTATTAACCGAACTTGATGGTAATGCGGCTCCGCCGTGATGCCGCTGTATTTTGTTTTTATCTGCCAAATCGTTCAAATCACGGCGGATAGTCTGGGGGCTGACATTAAAGTGTTCAACCAACTCTTCAGTGCTGACGTAGCCCTGAAGGCGTACCAGCTCAACTATTGCATCATGCCGTTGAGTTTGCTTCACGATAGTCCTCTAAGTGTCTAAAAGTGTCGGTTATTATTTTTGAATGTATGACGGTTATCCCACAACGCCATCAGTAAACCGATAATTAAACCGGAGAAATGGGCGGCGTTGGCAATAGATAGTCCAAATGCATCGAAGTATCCAACAATCAGCCAGAAGATCGAGAAAGCCATCAAACCACGGGGAATGCCAATACCCTGTCCGGGCGCCCGCTCACCGGTTAGCCAGACATAACCAATTAAAGCGTAAACAACCCCAGAAAGGCCGCCAAAATGAGAACCACTGAATAATGATTGCCCCCAGCCGCTGAAAACAGCGGAAACAATCATAATGACAAAGAGCTTTCCTGTACCGAGGCGCTTTTCTGTTTGCCCGCCAAGATACCACCACCACATGAGATTAAAGATGATATGCAGCAGTGAGAAGTGCAGTAAGCCATGAGTGACCCAACGCCATAACTCCATATGTTGGTTATCGTCAGGCCAGGCTAGCCAGGACATCACCTGATAATCCCCGGCAAATTGCATCCAGAGATAAACGACGATATTTAGGAGTAAAACGGTAATGGTTAATGGGCCAGCCTGACGACTTAAATATTGCCAATTCAGATTATTGTGGTACTTCAATGGGTGATTCACATCACCAGATTGCCAACTGGCCGCTTGATAACGTTCATTTAGCGGATCGCGAGTAAATTGCTCCAGCTCTTGCTGAACGATGGTTAGTTTAGTGTCATCTTCTAGCCACAGTTCGACGTGTTGCCCATCGTGGCTGGGACGCATAGTGAGATGGACCTGATGGGTCGCCATATAATCGATAAAGGCTTGCGCTAGACGCGGATTTGAAATAGCGATTACGCGGATCATGAGGTGTGTTATGCCGGATTAGGTAAGGAGTCAACAGCGTGAGGATAGTCTCTACGCCAGGCTTCAAAGCCGCCATTAATGCTGTAGACAGTTTCAAAACCGATGTTTAATAAATACTGAGCGGCGCTCTGGCTGCTATGACCGTGATAACACATAACCATAACCGGCTGCTCGAAATTGGCCTGCAACATAAATTCATTCAATGTGTCATTAGTCAAATGAAAAGCGCCGCGGACATGGCCTGCCCGGAAACTCTGTGGATCACGGATATCCACCATAATGGCGAATTTATCTTGCCAGTGTTGATAAGCCTGTTCAGGGCTGATGGTTTGAAAATGTTCCATATATATTTTGACTTGCTCTTGAAAACTTATACCCGTCATCTTTCAAGTTGCCTCTTTGTTGGCTGCGCTCACTCACCCCGGTCACATAGTTCTCTATGCTCCCGGGGATTCGCTCCCTTGCCGTCGCGATGCATCTTGAAATCCATAGGGTATAGAGATTATCTCGTTGGTTATTATTGTAATAATGTTTTCCCGACGATTATCCGAACGGGAAAATTTGTTATCAGTAATAAGTTATCAGTAATACATTATTAGTAATATGTTATCAGTAATAAGAGTGTTCGCCGCGTTGGTGTTCAGTTAAGTCTTTTACCCCTTTCAGTTCCGGGAACATGTTCAGCAACTCTTTTTCAATCCCTTCTTTCAAAGTGACATCAACCATTGAACAGCCGTTACAACCGCCGCCGAATTGAAGGATAGCGAAACCATCATCAGTGATTTCCATCAAGCTGACGCGGCCGCCGTGACCGGCTAATTGTGGATTAATTTGTGACTGCAAAACGTATTCCACACGTTCGACAAGTGGGGCGTCGTCAGAAACTTTACGCATTTTGGCGTTAGGGGCTTTTAATGTTAGCTGAGAACCTAACTGATCGGTGACAAAATCAATTTCAGCTTCTTCAAGGAAAGGGGCGCTCAGCTCGTCAACGTAAGCTGACAGTTGATCAAATTTCAGTTCAGTGTCTGTCGCTTCAACGGCATCAGGCGGGCAGTAAGATACGCCGCACTCAGCGGTAGGTGTGCCCGGATTGATGACAAATACGCGAATTTGTGTGCCTGGTTCTTGGTTTGCCAGTAATTTGGCAAAATGAGCTTGCGCTGCTTCAGTAATATTAATCATATCATTTGCTCAATAGTTGACTGCTATAGTTGGTTATAATACGCCCATTTTCGTATTGACTACAAGGTTCGACAAATCGCCCAAACCTGTACTGAACGGGCGCCAGCACGAATTAACAAACGGGAAATTTCAGTCATGGTCGCACCAGTGGTAATCACATCATCCAGTATGGCGACATGTTGTCCTGCGACTGGGCCACAAAGCTGAAATGCTTTCCTGAGATTAACCTTACGCCGTGCTGCCGATAAATTTCTTTGTGGTAGTGTAGCATGCGTCCGCTGTAGAAAGCTTTGCTGGTAATCGCATTGTAGCCATTCTGATAACAGCTTTGCCATTAATACACTTTGATCAAATCCTCGTTTCCATCGCCGGTGCCGATGCAGTGGCACACTGAGCAGAATGTTGGGTTTATGCCATCGTCCATCACGATAGCCCTGTTGCCAATGCAGCAGAAACAGACGCGCTAGCACTGACGCAAGTTGTGGAGTGCTGTGATATTTATAGCGGCGGATCAGGCCACTCAATGGTGGGCAATAGTCGGTAATCGCTATCATATTCTCCCATAGAGGTGGTTTCTTGAGGCAGCGTCCACAAGGCAGTGAAGGGAGTTCTGAGGGCAGAGCGCAACACGGGCACATGTTTGTCAACCGTTTCAACCGCTTGTTGCAAAAGCTGCATACTCCATGATGTGGAAACCAAAGAGGCTGACGGCATAGCCAACAGTACCCAACCATTGTTAGCATAGAGTTCTTCCTTGATGGCAAATAAAGTTGAGAATAACAATGGCTGATCTGTTTTGGCAGACTTCTGATGAAGGTTCGCGTGATCTTGTGTTGCTGCACGGATGGGGGCTGAATGCGGAGGTTTGGCGTTCCATTGAAATGCGATGTGCTCCGCATTTTCGTTTACATCTGGTGGATTTGCCGGGTTATGGCCGTAGCCAGAAATATGGCCCGATGAATCTTGCTGACATGGCGGATGAAGTTTGGCGATATGCGCCTGAAAATGCGTTATGGCTAGGCTGGTCGTTGGGAGGATTAGTTGCCAGCCGGATCGCGCTTGACCATCAGGATAAGGTTGCCGGATTAATTACTGTGGCTTCTTCACCGCATTTCAGCGCAGAAAGTGACTGGCCGGGGATTAAGCCAGAAGTCTTGCGCGATTTCGAACATCAGTTGAGTGAAGATTTCCAGCGCACAGTTGAGCGTTTTCTTGCTTTACAGACGTTGGGCACAGATAGCGCTCGTCAGGATGCGCGGCTGCTGAAATCCGTTGTGCTGGCACAGCCGATGCCTTCTGTTGAAGTACTGCATGTTGGACTAGAAATTTTGCGTACAGAAGATTTAAGGGAGCCTTTGGCTGAACTTGCCATACCGTTCCTGCGGATTTACGGTTATCTGGATGGGTTGGCGCCAAGAAAAATCCTCAACATTCTTGATGAAAAATGGCCGCGTTCAGTTTCAGCCATGATGCGCCATGCCGCTCATGCGCCTTTTATTTCTCATCCTGATGAGTTTGTTGGGTTATTGACTGAATTTGTTGGCAGAGAAGCATTATAAGGTCGATGAGATAACAGATTTTTATTGGTGTGGTTTGGAAAAGTAAAGCGTCCGCCGCGTGAATGCGGCGGCTCAATGTTAGTTCTTCTAACGATGAGATAAATCACAGGGATTCAATTTGTTACTAAGAAAGGCAAATTCTACTTTTTAATTCCATATATTTTCCTTGTCCCATCCTGAGGGAATTCCCATTGAATGAGTTAAAATACTTATATAACTGTATTTATTTATAAGATTTTTAAATTCAACTTCGAATTTTTCTGATGGGCTTATCAAAGTCTTAGACATTATTTTTAAAACAATCAGTGTAGTATAGATTTTATTCTTCATTGTTGGCCTGATTGTTATTCTAGTTCCAACAATATTATTATTGTTATCTACGAACCCTGATGGCAAACGATAATTACTATTCCAAGTCCTGGAACTATGCGAAGATTTGTTTCTTAATTCCTTTAGCGCGTAAAGCCACGATTTTACTTCTTTAAATGTATTGGCTCCCATAGCGGTTGCAAAATCATTGAGATGATTTTTTCCTGAGGATGTGAATTTTGTCGTGTCTAAAGCGGCAATCAATTTCATCATTGAATCAAAAGACATTAATTCTATAGCTATCCAAAATGGAGGATTTTGCCTATAAGATTCCTTTGTGCTTGTATAGTTATTTTTATAGTAAACAGCGAATTCCTGAGTGGATTTTTCCATGAGCGCTTTTATCTTCATTCTTTCTTGATATGGTGCTTTATTTGGTGTGAATACATCATCGCTGAGATACCAAAAAGGGTCGTTTAGATACTTTGTTATTACTTGGTCAAGAATACTCTTTGCTTTAACTTCTATTCTTAATATGTATTTGTTACATAGTTCTCTTAATTCACAGTCAAACAAATATAAGTCAAAGCCATTTTTAAATTCAGTACCTGGTAAATATTCTTTCGTTGAATGATTTAAATAAGGATATAAGTATGATTTGAATCTATACCAATTAATTAGGGATAGCGCTTTCTCAGCAAAGACTTTATTAAAGGGATGAGTAAATAAAACACCTTTATCTTCAAGATGAATATTTACCAGCTCTGCTGGAGTTAAAAAAGGTTTGTTATAAACAGACATTTAATAGAATCTCATATGATTAGTGTTGAGAAAGTGTTACTAACAAAATAACTCTAGTGACTGCTCCCCGCCGTAAACGGCAAGGCTCCCCACTTCTCAGGCCGCCACCGTCGATGCAACGGATTTACGCTGGCCTCCGTGGGCAGAAACGACGAGTCCCGCCGCCTGTAATTCCTGTATGCCCTTGCGCTCGATGTTGAGCGCTGCATTGATATCACGATCATGTTCGACACCACAGCAAGGACATGACCAGCTCCGCTTATGCAGCGGCAGTTCTGGCATTTTGTAACCGCAACAGTGACAGGTTTTCGAACTGGCGAACCACTGATCCAGCTTCACCAGATGAACCCCTTTCTCTGCGGCTTTGTATTCGAGTTTCTTGATGAAGCCATGCCAGCCCGCATCGCCGATAGCGCGAGCCAGCCTGGGATTCTTCATCATGTTGGCCGATTTCAGCGTCTCCACAATTATCGCTTGGTTTTCGTCAACCATTGTTCGGGAGAGTTTGTGTTGAAAATCGGCGCGAGCATTCGCTACCCGCTCGTGTACGGCGGCAAGCCTCTGTCGTGCTTTACCGCGGTTGGCGCTGCCTTTTTGTTTCCGGGAGAGGGCCTTCTGTTTACGCCTCAGATTACGGCCGGCATTGATAAGATGACGGGGATTGGCCATCTTATCTCCGCTGGATTTGATAGCGTAGTGAGATAATCCCATATCCAGACCTGTCATCTGGGTTATCAAAGAGGGCTTCTCGGGCGCGGCCATGCCATCATCACAGAGTATCGAGGCGTAGTATTTGCCGGTGGCTGAACGACTCAGGGTCATGCTTTTCACCTCTCCAGTCATTTCACGGTGCAGACGGGCTTCTATCGGCGATAACTTGGGTATTTTTATTGCCCCGTCCAGCACCTTCACCCCGACACAATGATAGCTGGACTGCCTGCCATACTCGCGTTTGAACGCCGGGAAGCGCGCTTTCAGCTTCGGATTAAAAAAGTTGGAAAACGCCATATCGAGGTTAATCACCGCCTGCTGCAAGGCGATGGCGTCATACGCTTTGAGCCAGGTATACCGGCGGGATTTTTTTGCCACTGACAGTAAGGGCTTGAGGTCTTTACGCGGGCTGAGGTTCACCCCGTGGCGTTGATAAGCGTGCTTCTTGATATGGAGCGCCTTGTTGTACGCGAAACGAACCGCACCGAACTGAGCATTGAGATAATCAGCCTGTTCGGGTGTCGGGTAAATGCGGACTTTGGTGGCTCTTAACATCATCAGCGCTCATCGGGATAGTTTATGTATTTTAACCGCTTTTTTTGGCCGTGTCCCCCCCCCGGCTGGCAGTGAACGTGATGGTTAATAACCTGAGAGCCCTGCGGGCTTTTCGCCTTATGTCACCGCCCGCATTGGGCGAGGGTTTACGGCGGATTTTGCTAAGTTTTTTCTGTACATGAAAAAAACCCGCTGATCTCGTCGGTGGATTGACGCTATCGCGGGTGTTGATGTCCGCAATGTATAGTATCTTTTTAGCAAGGTCAAGTGATGACTACCTCACATTGAATTGATTATTTTTTTAATTATTCAATATCCCCCAGCGATCCGATAAACCGCCGTATCACATTTCTGTGTTTCAGGGCATTGTTTGCAACTGCCGCTTAGGCGAGCAGTTGTATCAACTTTTTCCAGTTTGTCCATTATGGTGATTTGTTCAAGTATCCCTTCATGGTGACAGTTTCTACTGGAACAGTGGAAGCTATATTGGCTGTTGCTGATAAAGATTATTCTAATCAATCAGTTAAAAAATCAGGGAATAAAAGTAATAATTCTGTATAAATCAAACGAGAAAGCCTGGTCTGAATGATCTCAAATAAATCAGACAATAATTTAATGGTACTATTAAATAGACATGCTAAATAAAAGAAAAGCAGGCAACGAGATTAATACGAGAAAATATTATTCAATCTTTTATGTGGTATGTGTATGTATTTAAATGATTTTTAAAGGCGATAATGGAGATGTTAGGCGGTTAAAAAACATGGGTTGTTTCACAATAATAAAATTTTCACTTTAACATCTAATTTACATGGAGAAAGATTGTTGCTTATATTTAAATTCCCTCACGGGAAATAAGTAAATATCAACATCTGGCTAGCCTCATGTGGGTGATTAACCAATGAAAAAATACATTAGTATAGGTGTACATGAACTTGATACTTATCTTGATTACGCTATTTTAAGCATCATAGCTATATATAGCCTTCATGCGACTCCATCCGAAATGGGGATATTGGGTGCTTGCTTCGCTGTTCCGTTTTTGGTGGCAAGTGGATTATTCGGCAAGCTGTTTGACAATGGAAATGTACTAAATTGGAGGACATTGCTGTTCTGTATTAATGGCATTGTTATGCCTTTTTTATCTGTAGCTGATCCAATTATATTTCTTTATGTTATTACATTAATCAAAACAACCTGTCGGTGTGGGCTTGGAATATCAAACACAAAATTGAATGTAGATGATAGTGAATCTCAAAGATTTTATGAAATTTATGGATATATCACCAACTTTAGCAGAATAGTCATTCCCTTATTTGTTGTATATTTAAACACGAACTATGGATTATGGTTTGTCGTGTTATTATCAATGACATTTAACTTGGTTGGCATGTTGACATCATACTTTGATGATACTTTTCGGCTTGATATAAATGCAAGCGTAAGTTCTGCTGCTGTAGAACGTTTTTCATTCATACAGCAATTAAAGAATAAACCGGATTTATATTTACTTGTTTCGGCCTATACTTTGTCAAACTTAGCCTTTTTTCTTAGCAACGATATGCTCGGTATCTTCTTTGAGAGGATTGGGCAAAATGAAAGTAGCATAGGTTACATAATTTCACTTCTCGGGGTTGGTGGCATAGTAGGAACACGAGTTTCTGGTGGGTTACTTAAAAAATTGTCAGCCAAGAATGTTTTGTTATTTTCCATTATGATTAATTTTGTGGCCTTTTGGGGATTTGGTTTTTTAGACGCAAAAACACATCATTATGCCACATACTATTTGTTGGTTTTCCTTGTTGGTACGGCCTCTGGTGTCACATTTTTCGCAATTAGATATGGTGTAAGAAATATCATTGGTTTTGAACACGTAGGGAAAGCGACTGGAGACATACAGAAGATTTCATCTGTAGTGGCAATTTTGATGCCAGTTATTGGTGGGTATACTGCAAAAATCATTTCTATCGAGTTTACTTTCAAATTAACAAGCATTCTGCTTGCGGTGATATTCCTGTATTTTTTATTTAAAAAGCATAAATTAACTGGGGAAAGGAATAAGTATGTACAGTCCAAATAAAAGATTTTATCGATACAAAACACGATGACTTGTACCTGAAAGGAAAAACTAAGCAAGCATGGGGTAGCAATCTGAATTGGGACTTGGCTGGGAAAGATTTAATCCCTGAGAATTTAAAGGCAGAAGTCAATGCTCCTTTGAGAAATTAGCGGCGAGCGAATCATAATTTTTATCTCGTCAAAAAGTAAAATTGCGAATGCTTCATGGCAGAGTTTTGTGTCAAAACTGGCCTATAAATCGGAACAGAAAGGCATTTATTTGGTCAAACTGGACTGGTGGTATGCGAGTTCTAAAAACCGCCAATGCTGCGGTCATAAAATGCCAGAAATGCCGTTAAAAGTGCGCCTCTGGTCATACCCAGCATGTGGAGTGGCGCATGATCGAGATATCAATGCGGCGTTAAACATCAAACAGAAGGATATTGATGAACTGAGAGTGGCGGGACTAGTCGAGTCGTTTCTGCTCACTGAGGCTTGTGTCAGACTGGTCAAGCATGAGCAACAGCCGATAACGTGAGACTTGCTGGTAGAGCGGTAAGCAGTCACATATTAGTTTAAAATAAGGAACAATCCTAAATTGATTAAATTATGATGATTTGGGAGTGTTATTCCTATCTGTCGATCTTTTCAACTCCTTATGGCATAAGGTTTGAAGGGATATTTCAATAAAATTATTCGTTATCAATCATATGATTCAATTCGTAAGGTTTACTTATTTTTACAATTATTAACCGCTGGTTTAGTTGCATATCACTTTTTGTTCGTTTTACACTGCAAACGCTTTAGTTTATTTGTCTGAAAATTTAATTATTGGTGGATCAGCTAATCAGCCTATATTGTGTATTCAGGTAAATGAAATGTGCTTATCTGTGGACCTATTTTTTATCTAAAAGATTCAATGGATTAAATGACACAGGTTCCATTTGGCAAAAAAAAGAGATTAAAAATAGGTATGTAATAACAGGAATATCTGATGACAGAAATAGAGACACAAATTAATTATGATTTTTCTCCCGATATGATAAACCAGCAGAAAGTCTGTTTACTGACGGATCTAAATACAGTGTTTAATCAGCATAACGGGCAAGGGCTATTAATGGTTGATACGGCGGTTTTTCTGGATCGCCGTCAGGAAGAATGGTTTCCTAAGGCAGTCCTTAATCATCAGCCAGCGGCAATACCGACCCAAATAAATCATCCCCGTTATGCATCTCGTTATTCTCCCTGGCTGATACCGCTAGATATTAATCGGTCTGAGGATGCTGAATTGTTGGTGTTAAGCGTCACTCAAGCGTTACAGGAAGCTGATCCCGCAGAGTTGATCACCGGGCGTGGCCGGATGGTTTGCGGCTGGCTGTTCAGTACCAGTCCAGTCCCTGTGATTGCGCAACATATCAGCATGACTGCGGTACAGAAACTATCATCAGTACAGGAAATCATGCTGCGTTTTTATGATCCGGCTGTGAATAATGCCATATGGCCGATTCTGGATAGTTGGCAGCGCTCGCGTCTGCTGGGACCATTGACAGACTGGTATCTGGTTGATGGCGACGGTCAGTTACTGCATCGGGACAATGCACAGTCTGCGAGGGAACTTTACACCTTTTCACTGGGCCTCTCCTCGGAAGAAGTGACAGAAATAACTTGGTCAGGTCCGATGAACCGGGCACTGCGCCAATATCGTCAGGCACACCGTAACCGGTTACGCCGAACAGAGACTGAACTATTGGATGTCATACTGACCTTATTGCGTCGGATAACTAAGCACTATTCCTTTAGTGATGTTCTGGATCTGGAAGTTTGTGCATTGCATGGTTTGTTATATCACCCAGCGATTGATTTACACCCTCGGATACAGTCGCTGTTGTCTGCCGAAGAGGGTAATAGTACTGGTAGCTATATCGAGCGTACAGCCAGACTGATAGACGAAGAGTGGCAGGTTTTGGCCCATGAATGTTGCCATCTCAATGTTTCTACTATTCCTTCAAAGAACAAGGAGATTCTGTAATGGATCGACTATCGTGCCAGATGTGTGAAGTAACCGGACCGGCGCTTTTGCCCGTGCGTTATAGCGTGGTGCCTGATCGTGTTGGTGAAACTTTACCGATGTGGGCAGAAACTCTGACTCCCTCGGCTCAAGGCTACCATTATGCCCTGCGTGCCTTACGACAAGGGTTTTTATATGTTTATTACACCAACTCTGGACCCTTGGTTCAGTATTGCTGGGAAACCTGGAGCGTTAGCGAGGATGGTGCGCTGTGGAAGCAGCCAAATGCCTTTAGTGTGTTTGGTAAGAAAACAGCGGATTGTTATGCGCCGACCCATCAAAGTACTAATGTGGAATTTATTGTGTTGAGAGATATGGCTTTACGTCAAGATGTCTGGCTGGCCTTTTCTCCCTCTGTCTGGAGTCAAGAAACAATCCAGTACTATCACAACCACCCTGAAGCACGGCAAAAACGCATGCAGTGTGTGAAACCGTGGCAGTGGCGCGGAGTGCCTGAGGGTGTTGGCATCAGTCAGGCTACCGTGGATAACTTGAATACAGTGATGGATTACCATAAGGAGGATGACTCCGCCGCTAAATACATTCTGCCTTACAACCCTAAAGTGAGACGGATCAGCCGGACAAGTGAAAAAGCGCCATATTATACCTTTGACCCTAACACTGTTGGTCCACAGGGAACACTCTATCCGTGGAGTGAAAAGCGGTCAGGGAATGCAGAGGCTACCGTTAAAGCCATGCAAAAACGAGGATCGGCAGCGGATGGTAGTTCGGTCTCTCCAGTGTTAATTGCTTTGTATGATCCGATTGGTATTGTTCATGAGCTGGCTGGGTGGAGTGATGACATCGCTGGAGAACACTCTGCTTGGTTAGATGACTTGTCGATTGAATTTATGACCCAGCAATCACTGAATGGAGCTAAGAATCAAATTCAGCAGGTTGAAAAGGCTAGGGTAGAGCAGCAGACGTTGGATGCTTATAGAAGTACGGCCAACTACGGTATGGATAAGGTTTTGGTGAAAATCCCCTCGGTGGCGATGTCACAGCGGCAAAGTACGCTTGATGCATTGATGGTGAAGGCAAAGCAAGTCGCGGAACAGGATGGGGAGATAGCACTGGCGACCAGTTGGAATAAATATGAGGCAGAACTGAATCTGGCTAAACGGCAGGCGTTTTCAGATTGTTATGACAAATTCTGCCATACGATCGCCAGCCAGTTAGAGTCTTTGGCTGAATTTCGGGTAAGCTGGTTAAAAGAAGAACGATTGATAACTCATTGCCATGATTTTTATTCAACTCAGGTCTCTGACAACCTTAGTTATCGGGAGGTAGTGGATTATGCAATGGCCTCACTTAATGTTACGGATAGCGGTAGTGCCTTTTTGGATGAATTAATAGGACAATATTCGGCAAAACCAGAGGGTAATTTTGTTTGGCGCTCTCTGTTATTGAATAACCCGGAAGTGATGGCTGAGACCGAAGCGTTGTTATATAAAATGAAGGCCAGCAAAAACAATATATTACCTGCTGCTGAATCTGATTATCTTTCTGTTGTGCAGAAATGTTTTGGCAAACTGGTTGATGCATATGATAAGGCGAATGAAGCACTGGAAGCGCCTATATCGTCAAATTCGTCTTTTTCTCGTGCTATGCTGGCATGTGATAGACGTTTATCCACGATTGGGCAGCGTGTATTTCGGTTTTCTGGTTTGGATAGTGCGCTGAATAGTTTGAATATATTACTGAATAAGACAATATTTTCTGTCGCATCTGGTGTACCGTTGGATAGAATTCAGGAACTTTGTCTTGCAGATATTCAAAGTGGTAATTCATGTAGACAGGCAATTTCTCGTGGTCTTCAGACTTATAAATCTTCGAAAGATCTTGAAAAACTAAATAATTATAAACAGCAATTTGATAAATTTGCACAAAGCGCCGAAGGCGAAAAAACCTTAAGAGCTTCACGAATAAAAATTCTGGTTCTGTTTTTTAACGGGATGGAGTTTGCTGATCAACTGAAAGAAAGTAAAGGAGATGCTAAGGGGTATGCTCAGGTTACTTCGGCGTTTCTAAGCACACTGAGCACGGTTGCTGATGTGATCAAACCGGCTATTGAATTCGGGATAAAAAATCAAGCAGCAACTAAGTCGATTAAATTTGTGGGAGCCAGCGCTGGAGCGGTAGCGTCTGTATTGAATTTAGGGATTGATGGTAGTGATGTTGTCAGAGAATGGAGAAAAGAAGATACTCGCTGGTCTTTCTTTGGGTTGTCTCTTCTAAAATCATCGGCGGATGTGGGTTTACTTGTGAAATCAATGAGTGGCTTATTAGAAGTGTTGGTTAAGCGTGAGTTTAGTAATAAGATAATAGAATTAGCATTTGACCAAGTAGGTAAGATCGCGGCTTGGCGTATTATTGGATTCTTCGCTAGCTGGCAGTTCATGATAATAGTATTTGTTCTTGATGAATTATATACTCTTTTTATTGATAATGATTTGCAGGATTGGTGCCGTAATAGTGTTTTTGGTAAAGAACCGGATAAATATCTCGTTTCAACTATATTAATTGAGACACAGGATAAACGTAATGAGCTTTATCAAAAACAAAGCGAAAAGTTAGGCGAAGCTTTGGGGGCAGTATTATGACTAAACGCAGAGAGATGAAAGAGTTTATTAATTTCGAAAAAATCAGAAACGAATTATCAGATGCAAAATTTTATATGGGATTAAGTTCTTATGGTAGTGTTGAGGAAAGAAATAAAGCTGCTGAAGCAGAGAAAAAAATTCCAGAATTAGAAGCGCTACTTGCTAAAGAGCCGCCACCGCCAGAATTACCCCCGAAAGTACCATTGATTAAAGTGACCGGAACTCTGGAAGAATTTAGTGTAATAAAAGTATGGGGTTATTTTACTGATCGTGAATATGATCCGGAGGGATTTGCACGGCAGGAAAAACGTGCTCAAGTAGGTGCATTACTACTTGCTATCGCAGGGAATGCCGCAGCAGCGGCAGTGACATCACAGAGTCGAGAAAGGAGGAGTGATCCTAGTGATTTTGTTCGTGGAAAAATTAACGGTATTCCATTTCATGGTTGGTTAGGGATGACCAATGCCAAAGTTGGTGATTATGTTGAATTAGCTGTAGCGCCTAAAGATAATCATTATGTTGTTTATGCCTTAGCTAATCCTTATACAAGGATTATTTCAATGACTCCTCGTTGTGAATGTGGTCTTGATGGATATATCAAGTTTGGTACGAAAGTTAATCATGGATTAGCATTGTTTTTATTTTTAATGACTCTTTCTTTCATGCTTTACGGGAATGCAGAAAAAGTGACAATGGTGGTTTTCTTGTCTCTTGTTTTTATCTTTATTCTTGTCGATGTTTTATTCTATTTTAAAGGTAAAAATCTTGAGAAAAAAGATCCAAAACCGACAATACTATTAGCTGAAAGAATATTTATAGCTTTGGGGTTTCCTGAACCATCTTTGGTTGATTTAAATATTTCAACTAAGAAAAAGCTTAAGGGTTTAAAACTACAAGGAAAATATGTCGATCCTGATAGTGACGAAGGGCAAAATATTCCTTGCAAATGGTATCGCCTGGAGTTTTTTTATTACTATTAATTAAAAGAAAAGTAAAAAGTTAGCAGAAGTTTTGGGGTAGTATTATGACCAAACTCAGAGAATGAAAGAGTTTATCGACTTTGGAAAAGATAGAAATCCACTAATCCCGCCGATAATTTGATGTTATCGCAGATGTTAGTTCGAATAATCTATCGTATTTTTACGAGTCTAAATGGTGACTGTACATTGATTAGTCGTTTTAGACAATTTCAACACTCCCCAGCGATCCGATAAACCGCCGTATCACATTTCTGTGTTTCAGGGCATTGTTTGCAACTGCCGCTTAGGCAAGCAGTTGCATCAATTTTTTCTAATTTACCCATCACTGTAAGTTGTTCAAGCATAGCGGCAATCATCTGTACGGACGCACAAAGCTGGTGGCTTAACAACTTAGCATCTGCCCGTCCATTCAGCGCGACTGCATCCCTTACTTGTAATAGGCTAATCATTTTCAATTCCTAGTGACAGCTTCCACTGGAGCAGTGGCAGCTATTTCCCGGGGTGCTGATTAATTTCATCGTCACACGGCTGCGCGCCCGACGCAGGAAGTAGAACACCAGCGCGTTAAATATGACGACGGTCAGAATGGTAATCAGGCTGCTTTGTGGATGTTGTGAGAAAGTCACCATCTGGTAAAACAAAGCTGAAATTGAATAAGCCACATTCAGTCCCCACAGAATGGAGAATATCATCCAACCACGGCTTGTTTCGCGAGCAATCGCGCCCATAACCGAAACACAAGGTACATATAACAGAACAAAGATCAGATAACTGTAAGCTGAAATAGCGGAGCCGAATTTGGCGCTCATGGTTCCCATAGAACCGCTATCCATCTCACCGTCGCCTTTATTAGCTTCGATTGGGTTGGCAAGTACGCTCAGAGTAAATGTCTCTTTCAGGCTATCCCAAGTTTCACCAATTGCATCTTTCAGCTCATCAAGCAGGTTGAACTCATCTGCATTAAACGGCTCATTAGCAATGCTTTCTGCGGTATATAGGGTATTCAGCGTCCCAACAACGACTTCTTTTGCCATTGCGCCGGTTATCAGACCTACAGTTGCCTGCCAGTTATCTGAGTGAACGCCAATTGGCTGTAATATTGGCGTAATAATCTTGCTGACCGAAGCCAGAGCGGATTGGTTGATGCTATCCACCGCCTTACCAGAGAATGAGAAACTGTTAAGAGCGCCGATGAACATACTGGCGATAACGATCACTTTACCGGCACGGATAACAAAACCTTTCAGGCGTTGCCAGGTTTGCAGAAGCAGGGTTTTTAGATGTGGAATATGGTAAACCGGGAGTTCCATAACAAACGGTGAAGCTTCGCCGCGCATAATGGTGTATTTCAACATCAGGCCAGTCAGAATAGCGACGACAATACCCAATATATAAAGGGAAAAAACAAAAGTCGCCCCATTTTTGCCAAAGAATGCGGCGGCAAATACGGCAAAGATGGCTAATCGCGCACCACAAGACATAAAGGGCGCCATCATAATCGTGATCAAACGTTCACGCGGAGCATCCAGCGTTCTCGCCCCCATAATGGATGGCACGTTACAGCCGAAGCCAACGATCAGCGGGACAAACGATTTACCCGGCAGCCCCAAAACTTGCATCAGACGATCCATGACAAACGCCGCCCGCGCCATATAACCGGAGTCCTCAAGAAAAGAGAGGAATAGATACATCATGCCGATTTGTGGTACCAGCGGCAAAACGGTGTTGATACCGCCGCCGATACCTTGCGCGAGGAAAACCGTCAGCCATTCAGGAAAGCTTAAGGTATGACCAAGCCATTGAACCCCATGAATGAAAACCGCGATAGAACCACTGTCAAAGATAGGTTGTAACGCACCACCGATATTAATTGCCAGCACGAACATTAAATACATGACAGCCAGGAAAATAGGTACGCCTAACCAACGATTGAGGATAATTTTATCGATTGCCTGGGTGAGTTTATTTGGCATGGCTTTTTGGGTATCGATCACGGCCATGCACAATGTGTTGATGCTTTGATAGCGCGCATCGGCAATCAACAGTTCTGGCTCGTCATATTGCTGTTGTTGCAAGCGTTGCTTGGATTCAGTCAGCATTGAGGTAGCAAGGCCGGAACGTTCCAGGCTGTAAATATCCCCTTCAAGCATCTGAAGCGCTAACCAACGGCGTTGTTGAGTATGAAAATTGTCTGAAATCGCACCAGATAACGTCTCAACTTCTTGCAACAGGCAGTCAGGGTAGTGAATCAGTGATTGCCTGACATTCTGCTTATGACGATCAATCGCCTGTTTTAGCTCATTTAGTCCAGTTGCTCGGGTCGAAACCATTGGAATGACTGGGCAGCCAAGGCGCTGTTCCAGTTCGGCAATATCAATGTGGATATGCTGACTATCAGCGATATCCAACATATTGAGCGCGACGATGCAGGGAATGCTTAATTCCAACAGTTGTAACGTCAGATAGAGATTTCGCTCAAGGTTAGAAGCATCTACGACGTTGATCAGCATGTCAGCATCACCGCTCAGGATATAGTGGCAGGCTATCTGCTCATCCAGTGATGTTTGTTCAGAAATCGTGGTCAGAGAGTAGGTTCCCGGCAGGTCAACTAACTCAATTTTATGTTCTGCGGTGGTAAAACGGCCAACTTTTCGTTCTACTGTAACGCCAGCCCAGTTGCCTACACGTTGTCGGGAGCCAGTAAGTTGGTTAAATAATGTTGTTTTGCCGGCATTGGGGTTGCCAATTAAGCCAATAGTCAGTGCTTTCATGTTTTTGGTGCCAGATTAAATTAGGAGTAACCGTTTCGTTGCTTGCAACGGATTATGCGTTGCATTGAGCGTTGTCTAATGTGAGAAATTCCAGGTCTTTTTTTCTCAGAATTAGGCTGACTCTGCGAGTCTCAATTTGTATCGGATCACCTAAAGGCGCTAAACGGACAACATGAAAAGAAGAACCAGGCAACATACCTAATGACAGCAATTTCTGTCGGTAAGCTGGGCTGATCTTCGGAGAAAAGCCAATGATCTTGTAACTATGGTCTGGAAGAAGTTGCATATGACCTTCCGGGATATGTGATAAGTAAAGTAATACCGAGAATTAGTTGCACTCATTCATTATGAAGTGTAATTTTTAATCCAATTCATACTAATTGCAAATAAAAATAATAACCATCATTAATTTCAATGTTAATCCTATTTTCATTGTTGGTGTTAATTTGATCACTTAGTCACTCAGGTTGACATGAATCTTCTTTCTGACAGAAACGGTGAAATATGCACTGCCGAAGCAGTGCATCTGTTTATAGTGATAGAAGTTACAGCGATAGAAGTTTTAACGTTTTTTTCCGAATGCGGCGGCTAGTGCATCGCTCATAGCACTGTTTCCGGCTGAGATACCAGCTGAGGTAGAAGAACGGGAAGTGTTACGGTTCCTGTCATTACGTTCAGGGCGGCGGTCAGTTTGCGTATTATTACTGCGACGTGATTGGGTTTCTCCCGGTTGTTCATCAAGACGCATGGTCAGAGCGATGCGCTTACGGTTCAGATCAACTTCCAGCACTTTTACTTTAACGATATCACCCGCTTTGACCACGGTGTGAGGATCTTCCACAAAGCGATCGGACAGCGAAGAGATATGCACTAAGCCATCTTGATGAACGCCGATATCGACAAACGCGCCAAAATTGGTCACGTTAGTGACGGCGCCTTCCAGCACCATTCCCGGACGCAGATCATTCATGGTTTCCACGCCTTCCGCGAAAGTTGCGGTTTTAAACTCTGGACGTGGATCGCGGCCAGGTTTTTCCAGCTCTTTCAAAATATCGGTAACGGTTGGAACACCAAATTGCTCGGTGGTGAAATTCTGAGGTTGCAGCCCACGTAGTGAAGCCGGGTTACCCATCAATTCCTGGAGTTTCTGCTCAGTGGCCGCCAAAATTTTTTCAACTATTGGATAAGCTTCCGGATGAACGGTCGATGCATCCAGCGGGTTATCACCGTGATTAATCCGCAAGAATCCAGCACATTGCTCAAAAGCCTTTGGCCCGAGGCGACTGACTTTCAGTAATTGTGTACGGTTATTGAAACGGCCATTCTCATCGCGCCAGTTGACGATATTCTGGGCAATCATACGGGTCAATCCGGCAACTCTGGTTAGCAGTGGAACAGAAGCGGTATTGAGATCCACGCCGACGGCGTTTACACAATCTTCAACGACGGCATCCAGTTTTTTGGCAAGCTGAGTCTGGCTGACATCATGTTGATATTGACCGACGCCGATGGATTTCGGATCGATTTTCACTAATTCAGCGAGAGGATCTTGCAAGCGGCGGGCGATAGAGACTGCCCCGCGTAGTGAAACATCCAGGTCGGGAAATTCCTGTGCCGCCAGTTCAGAAGCAGAGTAAACCGATGCTCCTGCCTCACTGACAATCACTTTTTGGGCTTTTATCTCTGAGAACTGTTTTTGCACATCCGCGAAGAAACGTTCTGTTTCACGAGAGGCTGTTCCGTTACCGATGGCGACCAGTTCTACTTGATGTTTGATACACAATGCCGCCACGCTGGCGGCGGCTTTAGCCGCTTGCCCGGTGTGTGGATAGATCGTGTCTGTGGCAATTAGTTTGCCGGTTGCATCGATAACGGCCGCTTTGACGCCGGTACGCAGACCGGGATCGAGTCCCATTGTTGCACGCATGCCCGCAGGTGCGGCCATCAATAGGTCTTGCAGGTTGCGGGCGAATACTTTGATAGCTTCATCTTCCGCTTTCTCACGCAAGGTACTCATCAATTCAGTTTCAAGATGCAGCAATACCTTGACGCGCCAGGTCCAATTCACCACGGCTTTGCGCCAACTATCTGCCGGCGCATTGTTCAAGCGCAGATTAAGATGCTGAGTAATAATCTGTTCGCCGTAACTCTCTTTAGGTGGTTCATCAAACTGGGGATCGGCATTTAGGGAAAGTTGCAATATGCCTTCATTACGGCCGCGAAACATAGCTAAAGCGCGGTGAGAAGGGATTTGTGCGATAGGTTCATGGTGATCAAAATAGTCGCGGAATTTAGCGCCTTCCTCTTCTTTTCCTGCAATGACTTTAGCGACCAGATGGGCATTTTTCCATAGATAGTCACGTACTTTTGCCAATAATGCGGCATCTTCGGCAAAACGTTCCATCAGGATATAACGCGCGCCATCCAGTGCAGCTTTGGTATCAGCGACACCTTTATCAGGATCAATAAAAGTAGCCGCGACCTGCTCGGGTTCTTGCTGTGGATCTTGCCACAAGGAATCCGCCAGAGGTTCAAGACCCGCTTCAATAGCGATTTGTCCACGGGTACGGCGTTTCGGTTTATATGGCAGATAAAGATCTTCCAGCTCTGTTTTGCTGAGAGTGCCATTAATGGCTGCCGCCAGTTCTGGGGTTAGCTTACCTTGCTCGTCAATGGATTTAAGAATGGTTTGGCGGCGGTCCGATAGTTCGCGTAGATAGCTAAGGCGGGTCTCAAGTTGGCGAAGTTGGGTGTCATCCAGACCGCCGGTGACTTCTTTACGATATCGTGCAATAAAAGGGACAGTATTCCCTTCATCAAGCAGGCTAATGGCAGAAAGTACCTGTTGTGGCTGCGCTTGTAGCTCACTTGCAATAATTTGGTTCAGAGATTGATTCATGTTGCGTTTTCTTCTGGTAGATAAGCTTCAAATTTCAAATATTCACAAAACTCCTTTATACGTTTTGAGAGGAATAATTTCCAGTTTACGCCTAATCTTATTTTGACGTGTTACGATATCATTCAACGAATTTGTTGCTGGTTACGCTATAGCGACTGCGATTGAACTCAAATGTGAAAAGTTATCGCTGGAGCCATAGTGTGTTACCGGACTTGCTATGAGCTGTTTCTGAATATACGAATTCAACTGAAAGAACGGCTAAAGTAGGAAAAATCTGAGCTTCATAGTGTCGCCCATGAAGTCAGTAAGCTAATGAATGATAAATCTACTTTTGATTTTCGTTAAAAATAGAGAGATTACCTAAAGAATTTATTTAATGGAATTGTTCTGACCTGCTTAGATATTTATAACCAACTAAATGAATCTTATTTTAAAGTAATTTTATTGTTTTGTTAATTAAGGCTGGAAGACTATTTAATCTTCCAGCCTTATTGAATTATTTAGGCGAGCATCGACTCCAGCTTAGTCAGCCATATAATGGCTTCAGGAATATATTCCTAATTTTGTGCACAATGCGACTCGCTTTAGCTGGCTTGGTAAAAATATATCCTAAAATTTAAACGACATTGCAGCAAAAACCATTCCACCACTTCCGGCCCATCCCATGCAGAATTGGTCTTTCTCCAGTATGCCTTGATGAACAGCATCAATGATTCCAAAAGGAATAGATGTAGTAATAATGTTGCCTGTTTTATGTCCAACGTGATGCATTTTATTATCAACCCCGATCGAATGTCCAAGCTTATGCCACATTTTAGGTGAACCTGTATGAATAAAGATTTTGTGAATATCGTTGCTGGAAACATTGTGCTGATTAAATACCCCGATTGCATCTTCCCAACCATATTCATTTAGCAAGGCTGCATATGAATTAAATAGATATTGTCCACCAAGCGGTGAAATGCGTTTGACATCAGAATCATTACAAAATAGTTCCCAGCCCGGTAAGGAGATGGTCGACAGGTCGCTTAAATCTGGCCTGTTGATATAAGAAAACTTGAAATTATCAGGTGATTCATTACTCAGTATGGTGACTGCTGTGGCTTCTCCTATGGTAAAACTTGCAAATTTATAAGCCAGTTCCGATGGAGAAGACAAAGAGAAGTTCTTCGGAAAGAGAGGGCCTCCATCGGACATACCAAATTCCATGTTAACAATAGCGGCATGGCGTATTTCACCTGCCTTCATTTTACTATTGATAATGTCCATTGCTGTCACCCAACCATTACAGGCGTCTGAAACGTCGTAATTCCTGCAATTTAATCCTAGAGCCTTTGCAATAAAAGTACTGTTGGCTGGCTCGGTGAAACCACGAGTGACATTGGGATAGAGTAATAGATCAATTTCTGCCTTGCTTATATTAGCTTGCGCTAAAGCGCGATCAAACGCCGCTTCCATCAGTTGCATAGGCTTTTCACCCTTATTCAGCCAATGCCGGGTTTTTATACCGCTTGTATCGAGTAACTTTCTGATCGTCTGTAAGGTTCTAGGTAAATTTCCCTGGAAGGTTTTTCTTGAGTGCTGATCAATTAAATCGATAACTTCCTGATTTGTAACCAGTCTTGACGGAAGTAATCCTGATATGCCTGCTATTTTCATTTACACATTCCTCTGAGTAAATATTTTTAATATTCTACTTTTATGGTGTTTTAATAATTACATTGAATTTAATTTCTACCTGCACAGACTTTTATTTGAAAAATTAGGTATTCTATTTTCAAAAAATCTAAATCAAAGATTCACATATCAGTGAATTTTTTTAATGTTAATTTTCTCCATTGGGATAATTTGATGATTTATATTTCTAGCATAATCTATATCTGATTCAAGGTGTCGGTACTATTTTTCATCCTTATATTTTGAAATTTTGTAAACTTTAAAATACATTTATTACTGTGCTGTTCTATTTATATCAGTGATTATGTCTTTATTAATTAAATATGATCAATTTTGCCCATTGCAGCATGGCATGTGACACGTCGGCAAGAAAATGTTTTTCATTCCGATCCAATGTGGGAATATACTTTTGTTGTCAGCTATAAGTGCTAATCAGCACGTTTGTTGGTATTTCACGGTACTGGAATACCAGCCTGAATTGGCGTGTGATTAGCCAATCATTCACTATCGTTGTTCTCAAGGAGGTTTCGATGTTAGCTCAGTTGCCACATATGGCAATACAACTAGAAACCGACGTCAAGCGTAAGAAATCCCCACGTAAAACGACTGCTTTTGATATGAAACGCGCAGCAGAGCAGGGTGATAAGGATTTCCAGTATTTTCTTAAAAGCGGAAAGCTGCCAGTTTCTAGGTGAGTTCAATGGCCTGCGTATATGTTTCTGACTTTATTTAAATGTCTTCCTAATTGGGAGTCGTTTTTACACTGATTTTTATAATCATAAAATATGTGGCGATATAATTGATTATCTTGGTCGTGATGCTAAGAGTAAAATAATAGTATATTTCACGTTCATTTAATTCTGGTCTCCTGTATTAAATTCCGCTTTGCAGAGTGAATGAATCGTTAGCGTGCGATTCATTCAGTTGTGATTCTTCGATATATAACGCTAACGACGTCATGTCGAAAGAGTATACCGGCTACTTCATGTATTCGATTTCGTTCACGTACCACAACACTTTTCCAGTTGGTGTATGAACGATTGCACTGTCTCCAACTTCTTTTTTCAATAAAGCCCGGGCCATTGGAGAATCGATTGATATGTAGTCCTTGCGACCAAAAATTTCGTCGTACCCGACAATACGGAAGCGTTTAATCTCGCCTTGATCATTTTCGATCTCGACCCATGCGCCAAAGAACACTCGCCCATCTTGTTGGGGGGAATAATCAACACACCGCAACTCTTCTAAGCTCTTGGTTAGATATCGGACTCTGCGATCAATCTCCCGCAGTCTCTTCTTGTTATATTGATAATCTGCGTTTTCACTCCGGTCACCGAGGCTTGCTGCCCAAGTCACTTTTTTAGTTACCTCTGGGCGCTCTTCACGCCAGAGATAATCCAATTCTTCCTTTAATTTGTCGTAGCCTTCGCGGGTTATCAGTTTAGTCTTCATTTTATGTTGATGTAGATACCGTAGTTAACCTCAGGAGTGTATAAAACAGACCATTTTGGTAGATGTCAAATTAAGACTCGGTTTTTAGTCATTAATCAATAAATCCCGGTTGTTTTGCAAGATTAACGTATTAGTTACATTCAGGTGGTCGTTGGTTGAATAAATTTATCACTGTTGATGGATTATCGGCTACATGACAGCAGATATGACAGGCTCCCACTGCGATGAGTACGGGTTTAAAACGAGAGATACGCGGTTAATAGACGATTTCGAGTTAGCATTATCGGTAACAAGATTGTTTTACCTGTCCACTCATTATGATATTTGGCTCTAATATTTATAACGTTCATCATATAATTTATGGTTCTGTGTACTGAATAGTATGTATGCTGTGAATCTTGTTGCTGATGAGACAGGCGATTAAGGTTTAAGTGGAGAAAAAACAAGCGAAATTGTTTACTATAGTAAAGAAAGGTGACAAAAAATCGACTGCCGAGTGGTTTCTTGCCCGAACGTTGGTGAGCTGAACATTATCGAGCCAGATCCTCGTTAGTAAGGAAAAACCGAAAACCGTGGCGGAGGTAAAAAGGTAATATGCAGCAAAAGGCATTTTTCGTTTAGTCTGCCTGATGAATTTAATCCAACTAATAAATGGATTTCTATCGATTTGCTGGTAGCCAGAGCGCTAATTGATAGGTTGGCGGATGGCGAAATAACGGTAGAAGTTCGATAGTTGGCAGTGAATTACTGTGTTCTCGTTGTCAGTAATAAACCACTAAATTAATCATTATAATTAATAACAGTGGAAATAGGTCCTATTAGGAATAGTCTCAAAATACAGATATCTGGTTTCTATCTTTGGGTTAATCTCTTTCAAAATGATAAATTTATCAAAGCATGTAGTGTTTTTTGGAGTTTGATAATGCAAGTAGATAACAAAATCCTTGTGGTGGATGATGACATGCGTTTACGAACGTTATTGGAGCGTTATCTGACAGAACAAGGTTTTCAGGTACGTAGTGCCGCTAATGCGGAACAGATGGACCGTTTACTGACACGGGAACCTGTTAGCTTAATCGTATTGGATTTAATGTTGCCCGGAGAGGATGGGCTTTCTGTTTGCCAAAGGCTGAGAAACCAAAGTAATCCGGTACCGATTATTATGGTGACGGCGAGAGGAGAAGAGGTAGATCGTATTGTTGGGTTGGAAATTGGCGCTGATGATTATATTCCGAAGCCATTTAATCCTCGTGAGTTATTGGCGCGTATCCGGGCGGTATTACGTCGTCAGGCGAATAAGTTATTGGGTCTGCCGGCTGAGGATGATGCGATTATTAATTTTGGTAAGTTTAGTCTCAATTTGAGTACGCGGGAAATGTTTCAGGGAGATGAACATATTCAATTAACCAGTGGGGAATTTGCCGTATTGAAAGTACTGGTTTCTTATCCTGGCGTGCCGCTGTCCCGTAATAAGCTGATGAGTTTAGCTCATGGCCGGGAATATAGCACGATGAAGCGATCTATTGATGTCTTGGTTTCACGTCTGCGCCGTGTGATTGAAGAAGATCCTACACATCCTCGCTATATCCAGACTATCTGGGGTCTGGGTTATGTCTTTGTGCCTGACGGAATTCGTGTATGAGATTATTGCGATTCTCCCCTCGCAGCACGTTTACCCATATTTTATTCCTGATTATGGCTATGCTGTTTATTAGTCTGGTAACCAGCTACTTGGTTGTTGTGAATTTCGTTATCATGCCAAGCTTGCAGCAATTTAATAAGGTATTAGCGTATGAAGTTCGTACCTTAATGGCTGAAAAGTTAAAGCTGGAGGATGGCTCTTTTCTGGTGATATCGCCAGTAGTTCGCCGGGAGATTTATCAGGAATTGGGTATTACGCTCTATTCTGAATCTGACGCGGAGATACAAGGTTTACGTTGGGCCAGACGTTATGATTTCTTGAGTGAGAAGATGGGAGAGTACCTTGGCGGCAGTGCCGATCTTCGTCTGGAGATAAACACGGATAGCCCGATACTTTGGCTAAATTCTTATTTGGCCCCCGATATTTGGGTCAGGGTTCCTCTGACTGAGATCGAACAAAATCAATTCTCGCCTATTTTCCGCTATACACTGGCAATTCTATTACTGATATTCGGTTGTATCTGGCTCTATATCCGTTTTCAAAACCGGCCTTTACTGGAAATGGAGTATGCGGCCAGGCAAACAGGTAAAGGTATTATGATGCCGTCGGTGCGGGAAGCGGGTTCTCTGGAAGTTCGCGCGGCCATTCGCTCATTTAATCAAATGTCCGCCGGGATAAAGTTATTGGAAAGTGACCGTACGATATTAATTGCTGGCGTAAGCCATGATTTGCGTACTCCGCTGACACGTATCCGACTGGCAACAGAAATGATGAGCAAGGAAGATGCTTATCTGTCTGAATCTATCAATAAAGATATTGAAGAGTGTAACGCGATTATTGAGCAATTCATTGATTATCTCCGTACCGGGCAAGAGATGCCAATGGAGTTCTGCGAATTGAACGCTATTCTTAAAGAGGTTATTTCCGCGGAGAATGGCTATGAACAGGATATTGAAAACCATCTGTCTCTGAACCCAATAACCGTTAACGCTAATCCGATTTCTATTAAACGAGCATTGGCTAATCTGTTGGTAAATGCCAATCGTTATGGCAACGGCTGGATTAAAGTGAGTAGCGGGCAGACAAATAAATTTGCCTGGTTTCAGGTAGAAGATAATGGAGCCGGCATTAAGCAGGAAGATTTGCCGCGGTTATTTCAGCCATTCGTTCGCGGCGAAAGAGCGCGTAGCAGCAGTGGAACAGGGTTAGGTCTGGCGATTGTTCAGCGAATTATTGATGCTCATGATGGAAAAATTGAAATGGGCGTCAGCCTCAGAGGGGGATTATCTATCCGTGTCTGTATTCCTGTCGTGGAAGATAATTTTTAACGGCTTGATAATCATCTCCTATATTCGATTTTAACGGTGTGTGGAGATGACAGTTTTATGTCAGTCTCAGGTTAAGCGCCCATTGCGCTGTCATAAAAATGTCATAATTAAGACATTTTGCTGTAATTAAATTAACCTATTTTTCCTCCTGCACCTTTTTTGAATTTGACGAATAGATTTCTTTGTTGATTCTCAATATCCCAATTAGGAGGGATTATGAAACTGATGCGTACCACCGTAGCCGGCATAATGGCAGCGACGTTTTCTTTGACAACCTTGTCTGTATTTGCTGCCGCTAGCTTAACCGGGGCAGGTGCGACATTTCCCGCACCGGTGTATGCCAAGTGGGCGGATTCTTATCAAAAAGAGACAGGTAATAAAGTCAATTACCAAGGCATCGGTTCTTCCGGCGGCGTAAAACAAATTCTGGCAAACACCGTTGATTTCGGTGCTTCCGATGCCCCTTTATCCGATGAAAAGTTAACTGCTGATGGTCTGTTTCAGTTCCCGACAGTCATCGGTGGGGTAGTACTGGCGGTCAATATCCCAGGGATTAAAGCCGGTGAATTGACGCTGGATGGTAAAACGGCGGCTGATATTTATTTAGGTAGAGTGAGAAAGTGGAATGATCCAGCGATTACTCAATTGAATCCGGGAGTCAAACTACCGGAGCAAGATATTGCTGTGATACGTCGCGCTGACGGCTCCGGTACCTCCTTTGTGTTTACTAGCTACCTCTCTAAAGTGAATAAAGAGTGGCAAGAAAAAGTTGGCGCTGGTTCCACCGTAAGCTGGCCTATTGGTTTAGGCGGTAAAGGCAATGATGGGGTTGCCGCGTTTGTTCAGCGTCTGACGGGTTCCATTGGTTATGTTGAATATGCTTACGCGAAACAGAATCATTTGGCTTATACCAAACTGGTATCTGCTAACGGTAACGTGGTTAGTCCGACAGAAGAGAGTTTCAGTGCCGCAGCGAAGAAAGCGGAATGGCATAAAACCTTTGCTCAGGATTTGACAAACCAACAAGGTGAAAATGCGTGGCCGATGACTTCCACCACATTTGTTCTGGTTCATAAACAGCAAAAAGATGCAGTGAAAGGGGCGGAAGTATTGAAATTCTTTGATTGGGCTTATGAGAAAGGCAGTAAACAGGCAAACGATCTGGATTATGCCACCCTGCCCAAAGAGGTGATTGAGCAAGTTCGCGCCGCTTGGAAAACCCAGATAAAAGATAGCAATGGTAAAGCCCTGTATTAAGTCGTGTTGATAGTGATTGTTTTAACTGTCGATTGTTTTAATTGTCGATTGTTTTGAATATCGATCGCTTTGAAGATCGATCGTTTTAAATATCGATTAAATTTGTCGTTTTAATTTCTCCCTCCATTTAAGGAGGGAGTTAACCCCGAATGAGAATAAGCTCTATGGCCGAACAAAAAACGGCAATGAAAGCACCCAGTAAAAATGGCGATATTATTTTCGGCGCACTGGTTAGGCTAGCTGCGCTGATAACTTTATTTTTGTTAGGAGGCATCATTATCTCGCTGATTATTGCCTCCTGGCCTAGTATCCAGCAGTTCGGCATCTCTTTCCTCTGGCAGAAAGCGTGGGATGCCCCGGCAGAGCAATTTGGCGCCTTAATACCGATTTACGGTACGTTGGTGACTTCGCTGATTGCGTTGATTATCGCCGTGCCTGTCAGTTTTGGGATTGCTCTGTTCCTAACGGAACTGGCGCCTAACTGGCTTAAACGTCCGCTCGGTATTGCCATTGAGTTACTGGCCGCCATCCCAAGTATTGTGTATGGCATGTGGGGGTTGTTTGTTTTTGCGCCGCTATTTGCCGCCTATTTCCAGCAGCCTGTCGGCAATCTCCTCGGCAGTATGCCGATTGTGGGCGAATTATTCTCCGGCCCTGCCTTTGGTATCGGCATTCTGGCCGCGGGCGTCATTCTCGCTATCATGATTATTCCTTATATCGCCTCGGTTATGCGCGACGTTTTCGAACAAACACCGGTGATGATGAAAGAATCCGCTTATGGTATCGGCTGTACGACTTGGGAAGTTATCTGGCACATCGTGTTGCCTTACACCCGAAATGGGGTAATTGGTGGTGTCATGTTGGGCCTTGGTCGTGCGTTGGGGGAAACGATGGCGGTGACTTTTATCATCGGTAATACCTACCAGCTCGACAGTTTCTCACTGTTTATGCCCGGTAACAGCATCACTTCTGCGCTGGCGAATGAATTCGCGGAAGCGGAGTCTGGCTTGCATACCGCAGCATTGATGGAACTCGGTCTGATTCTATTTGTAATCACTTTCATTGTGCTGGCGCTGTCGAAATTGATGATTATGCGTCTGGCGAAGAATGAGGGGCGCTGATATGGCAACCATAGATAGACAAAAGCCTACTGATACAGATGCCCGTAGCCGTAAGCAGGCATGGCGTCGTCAAAAAAATCGCTTCGCTCTGCTGTTATCAATGGCGACCATGCTGTTTGGTCTGTTCTGGCTGGTGTGGATTCTGTTTTCGACCATCACCAAAGGTTTCGACGGCATGTCATTGGCGTTGTTCACCGAAATGACGCCGCCGCCAAATACGGAAGGCGGCGGTTTGGCAAATGCCATTGTCGGCAGTGGATTACTGATCCTGTGGGCGACGGTTATCGGTACGCCTTTGGGGATCATGGCGGGTATCTATTTAGCGGAATATGGTCGCCGCTCATGGCTGGCAGAGGTGATCCGCTTTATCAACGATATTTTGCTGTCAGCCCCTTCTATTGTCGTCGGTTTATTTGTTTACACTGTCGTTGTAACGAAAATGCAGCACTTTTCCGGTTGGGCGGGGGTGATTGCTTTAGCGTTGTTACAGGTGCCGATTGTGATCAGAACCACGGAAAACATGTTAAAACTGGTGCCTGATAGCCTGCGCGAAGCCGCTTATGCCTTAGGCACACCGAAGTGGAAGATGATTTCAGCCATTACGTTGAAAGCGTCGGTATCCGGCATTATCACCGGTGTACTGTTGGCTATCGCCCGAATTGCCGGAGAGACGGCGCCATTGCTGTTTACCTCTCTTTCCAATCAGTTCTGGAGTACCGATCTGAGCCAGCCGATTGCTAACTTACCGGTCACTATCTTTAAATTTGCCATGAGTCCATTCTCCGAATGGCAGCAACTGGCGTGGGCGGGCGTATTATTAATAACCCTGTGTGTATTGCTGATTAATATTGTGGCGCGTGTGCTGTTTGCCAAGAAAAAGCACTGACTGATATTTCCAACAGAGAGAAGTAAATGAGCATAGTTAATGATATCGCTAGCAGCAAAATTCAGGTCCACAATCTGAACTTTTACTATGGCAAATTTCATGCGCTGAAAAACATAACGTTGAATATTGCAAAGAATAAAGTAACTGCTTTTATCGGCCCGTCGGGTTGCGGTAAATCTACGTTGTTACGGACTTTCAACAAAATGTATGAACTGTATGGCGAGCAGTGGGCGGAAGGTGAAATTTTGCTGGATGGCAATAATATCCTGACTGATAAACAGGATGTGGCGCTGCTACGAGCTAAAGTTGGCATGGTATTCCAGAAACCAACGCCGTTTCCGATGTCTATTTACGACAATATCGCGTTTGGTGTCCGTCTGTTTGAAAAACTCTCCAGAGCGGAAATGGATGAACGTGTTCAGTGGGCTTTGACGAAAGCGGCATTATGGAATGAAACCCGGGATAAGCTATATCAGAGCGGATACAGTCTATCTGGCGGCCAACAGCAACGTCTGTGCATAGCGCGTGGCATTGCGATCCGTCCAGAAGTATTACTGTTGGATGAACCTTGTTCAGCCCTCGACCCGATTTCTACCGGTCGTATTGAAGAGTTGATCAGCGAATTAAAATCTGAATATACCGTGGTGATTGTGACTCATAATATGCAACAGGCCGCGCGTTGTTCAGACCACACTGCGTTTATGTACCTTGGTGAATTAATTGAATTCAGTGATACAGACACATTGTTTACCACACCAAAAATGAAACAAACGGAAGACTATATTACTGGTCGTTATGGTTGATTACGGGGCGTAACATGGACAATCTGAATCTCAATAAACATATTTCTGGTCAGTTTAACGCTGAACTGGCACATATCCGTACCGAACTGATGGCAATGGGCGGGCTGGTGGAGGAGCAACTCACCAAAGCGATTACCGCGATGCATAATCAGGATGCCGCATTGGCGCGTGAAGTGATTGAGGATGACCATAAGGTCAATATGATGGAAGTGGCGATTGATGAAGCGTGTGTTCGCATCATTGCTAAACGTCAGCCGACGGCCAGTGATCTGCGGCTGATTATGTCAATTTCGAAAACCATTGCTGAGTTGGAAAGAATTGGCGATGTGGCAAATAAAATTTGCCAGACGGCACTTGAGAAATTCTCACATCAGCATCAACCCTTGTTGGTTAGCCTGGAATCCCTTGGCTGCCATACCATCCAGATGCTGCATGATGTTTTAGATGCTTTTGCCCGCATGGATGTGGAAGAAGCGATTCGTATCTATCACGAAGATAAAAAGGTGGATAAAGAGTATGAAGGTGTTGTCCGCCAGCTTATGACTTACATGATGGAAGATCCCCGAACCATCCCAAGTGTACTAACCGTCCTGCTTTGCGCCCGTTCTATCGAACGCATTGGCGATCGTTGTCAGAACATCTGTGAATTCATTTTCTACTATGTTAAAGGGCAGGATTTCCGGCATGTAGGTGGTGATGAACTGGAAAAGCTGTTGACGAAAGATAACGAGTAACTTTCTGACAATGCTGGTATTATTGCCAGCATTTTTTTGTCTAATAATTCTTAATAGTTATAAATATAGTTATTTATATTATTTCATGCACTATAGTGAAATTGATAGCTTGTGATGATTAATAAAGAATTAATTACCGTCAGGGGTGTTTAATGAAATCTCGCGTTCTTATTACGACGTTATTGGCCGGGTTAGCATTGGTTGCCGGCGCCGCGAAGGCGGATAAACTGGATGATATTAAAAAAGCCGGCACAGTGCGGATCGCTGTTTTCGACAGTAACCCGCCGTTTGGTTTTATTGATCCGCAGACCAAAAAACTGGCGGGTTATGATGTGGATATCGCAAACGCGATTGCCAATGATCTGGGTGTTAAATTGGAACTGCGTCCGACTAACCCGGCAAACCGTTTACCTCTGTTGGCATCAAAGAAAGTTGACTTGATTGCCGCCAACTTTACCGTCACTGATGAGCGTGCAAAACAGGTTGATTTCTCAATCCCTTACTTTGCCACCGGGCAAAAATTTATTGCTCGTAAAGGTGTTTTAAAATCGCCCGAAGACATTAAAAACTTACGTATCGGCGCTGATAAAGGAACAGTACAGGAAATTACACTGCGCGAGCATTATCCGACAGCCAAAGTGATCTCTTATGATGACACGCCTCTGGCATTTGCTGCGTTACGTAACGGCAATGTGCAAGCCATCACGCAGGATGATGCTAAGTTAGTCGGTCTATTGGCTAATGTACCGGAAGCCCAGAAAGCCGAGTTTGAGATCTCTCCTTTTAGCATCACCCGTGAATATCAGGCAGTGGCTGCGGCGAAAGGACAAGAGCGCTTGGTTGAAGCGGTGAACCAAACTTTGCTGAAACTGGAAAAAGAGGGTGAAGCCGCGGAAATTTATAACCGTTGGTTTGGCCCGGAAACCAAGTCCGCCCAACCGCGAGGTGACTTTAAGTTTGCGCCGTTGGAGCAGCAAGTTAAGTCCTAATGAGTGACAAATCCTTAGTAATCAGCCTCGCTTTTTGTTGCGGGGCTTTGTCATTGGTAATACTTGGTAATCGTAAGATATGTTTGAGTTATTTGTTACAGAACAGTTGCTTGCTCCCCAATACTTGGGGTGGCTTTGGCAAGGTTTCCTGATTACGCTGTGGATATCCGCTTGTACCGTTGTAGCTTCCACTTTGCTAGGGTTTGTACTGGCCGCTGCCCGTGATAGCCAACTGAAAATTCTCCGTTGGTCGGTAACTGCTTACACCACGCTATTTCGCAATACGCCTTTACTGGTGCAACTGTTTTTCTGGTATTTCGCCTCAGGGCAAATACTGCCGCAAGAAGTGATGCTTTGGCTGAACACGCCTCATGAAATCAATCTGTTAGGTCTGCCATTGGCCTGGCCTTCATTCGAATTCCTGGCTGGATTTATTGGTTTAACCCTCTATTCAGCACCATTCGTGGCGGAAGAGCTACGTGCTGGTATCCAGGGAGTAGGGCGCGGGCAAAAATATGCAGCTCATGCACTGGGACTTACCGGCTGGCAGGCAATGCGTTATGTCGTATTGCCGCAAGCGTTGAAGATCGCGACGCCGCCATTGCTGGGACAATATATGAACATTGTGAAAAACTCGTCACTGACAATGGCAATTGGCGTGGCTGAGTTGTCATATGCTTCCCGTCAAGTAGAAACCGAAACATTGAAAACGTTTGAAGCATTCGGTGTGGCGACGGTGCTATATATCGCCACCATTGCCGTCATGGAAGGTTGGGGGCAATGGCGTCAACAACAAGCTATAGCGAGAGGACATTAAAATGGATTTTTCAGTCATTGTAGAAAACTGGCGCTATCTACTGCTAGGTACATTTACTGATGGCCCTCTTGAAGGGGCGGCGTTGACATTGGTGATTAGCCTGATGGCTGGGGCGATTTCAATTGTATTGGGTACGGTTGCCGGTATTGCTTTGGCAATGCTGAAAGGATTTTGGGTTAACCTGTTAGCGGCAGTATTGGGCTTTTTCCGGGCAATTCCGGTTATTATGCTGATTTTCTGGACTTACTTCCTGTTGCCGGTGATGCTCGGTATGGAAATTCCAGAAATTACCACGGTAGTTTGCGCTCTGGCGTTGATCACATCGGCTTACTTGGCTCATGGGGTGAAAGCGGGGATTATCGCGATTGGCGCCGGTCAGTGGCAAGCTGGGCTATCATTAGGTTTTAACCGCTGGCAGGTACTTTGGTACATTGTGTTGCCACAAGCATTGCGTATGATGGTGCCTTCCTTTATTAATCAGTGGATTGCGCTGATAAAAGATACCTCTCTGGCTTATATCGTTGGCGTGGCGGAACTGTCATTTCTGGCGACTCAGGTTAATAACCGCAGCATGGTTTACCCGACAGAAGTCTTTTTATTTGTCGCGTTAATTTATTTCGTGATGTGTTTGGCACTGGAATTGACAGCAAACTATCTTGTTCGTCGCTTCACTCTACAACGTAGGAAAATATCTCTTTTCCGTTTCTGGCGGAAAGAAAAATTAGTGTTGGCTCCCCAATGTTAGTTTTTCTCTTTACTTAATTATCTAAGATATAATCTCCCTATTTTAATGATGGGGAGATTGTTAATGTTAATTTATTCGCCGGTTAAAAACATTATTAAAGTCGGCTCATTTTTTTAAATATATTGTTTGATTATCTGATTCACATTTTTATCCGTCTTTTTACGGATAAAAAAGAATTAATAAAGTCAGTTTTTTCTCATTTTTCACTAATGGTTTTATAGTAGTCAGGTTTTGAACTGTTATGAAAAGCCATTATTTTAACCTTTGGTTTTAATCGGCATCAGGTTTTAACCGGATTTTTACCACTGTTAATATCTGATCTTTATTAATTTTAATCATCATGGGATATTGTGTTTTACATTTAAATAGCCTCGCTTTTTATCTTTATAAATCAACTGGTAAATAGCTTGATGATATAAAGACACCACTTTATTATTTTTCGGATAATTCCCTTTTTTCAGGGCTTAAATCATGCAAGACTAACCGTTTTTCCCGTTTTTTATTATGTTGTTTTTATGGCTGGCTTTGTAAAATAACGCAGAGAGCGTTTAAACATCAATTTGTGTGGATGATATTATTTTTGTTGTGATTTCTTTTCAATTCTTTGTTAATGGTTAATGGGGTTCGATTAAATGCAATTAACTGTCATTTTAAAAAATCACACTTATAGTTAAATCTAAATCTTAAATAAAAAATTTAATATTTCTGTATTTGTGCTTTTAAATGGTGGTGGTAGGCTAGGTAAATGTGACATTAACTGAGGTAATAACCTCCGATACATGCATTAAACATCGCTGTGAATAGGAGGAGTAATCACTCTTCACCTTTTAAAAATCTGACATTAATGAGGGGTATGCTTTTTGGCTAATCACCGGAAAAAGCAGCTTGCGATCGCTAAAAAAGGGAAAACCAGTAGAAAGAGAAAGTGAATCTTTGTTGTTTAAAAAACTCTACCATATTACCAACAGCACCCTTATTCGGCTGATAAGGTTGTTTATTCTTCCTAACAATCGAAGCAATCGAAGCTTTACTGCCTCTTTGGCTATTAGTGCATCTTTTTCCCAAGCTGGCAGCGGGTCATATGATTGTTCAAAAGTTAAAAAAATCCTAGCATTGAATGCTAGGATCTTTCTGGTTTAAGGAAGTTGAGCAAGTAAGGATTTTACTTGCTCTGTATCTTCTGGATGTAATTGAAGATATTTCTCACAGGCTAGTTTTATATATTCAAAGCCGATGGATTCAGGAACGATAACTTCGCCTTCCCACACACCGAACATTATCCCTTCAAAATGGTATTCAGGATCTGGATCTGTTAAGTCTGGGAAGATGCAATAGGTTTCATTTACTCCACATCCTGTTTTATTTAAGAGAAAAGGGAGGGTCCATAATAATTTACCTTGCAAATTCAGTGAGTTAAAGAAATCCTTCACAACCCACTCGGGGTCATTGTCATAATCTATTTTTTTAAAAATATATTCGTTCATCACTTTGTCACCGGAAAGAAATTAAGCACAGTACCTGTTTTTTGATCCAAATAAACTTGGAATTTTACGCCACCCGCTGTTGATGTGTATTCTCTAACACCAGAAGTTATAGCAGATTTATAACCATTTATTGCAGCTTGTTGCCCAAGAGCCAACATCTGCTGGTCAGAGAAAATTTTTGGATCATAAACTGTTTTAGTAAAGACTTTTTCTTTATATCCAATAACATTTCCAGCTCTGTCATAGGCTGGGATTTGATATGAAATTTCAGTAATACCATCTATTGAACCGGGTGTTTTTCCTATAATTTTTACACCATTAGCAGATGTCATTTGATTAAATACGTCAGCATTATGTGTACCACTTATCCCTTTTTTAGATATTCCATCAAATGTGGCTAAGTGATTTTTCTGGTTAATATTAAAATGAATTCCCTCTGGGCAAGTAGTCGTTCCCTTTTTAGAAAGGGAACGACAAGAAATTTAAAATTTGCTTTTTTAAGACTTATTGTTCATCAAATCCATATATATATCATAATTATCTTTCTCATAACATATAATATTGACTTTAGAAATGTGAGGAGCCTTATTTAAATATGAAAAAATTGTATCTAAAGCAATTTTAGCCGCCAGCTCTTTAGGGAATTTATAGGTTCCAGTACTAATATTGGGAAAAGAAAGTCTTTTGACATTGTAGATCTTAGATAATTCAAAGCAACTTAAGTAAGATTTTTCTAATAATGAAAATTCATTATTATTACCGCCATTCCAACGTGGACCTACAGTATGGATCACGTATTTAGCGGGCAAATTACCCGCACTTGTAATGACTGCTTCACCAACTTTGCAGCCACCCTGTTTAGCTCTAATTTTTTGACATTCTTCTAAAATAATTTTTCCTCCTACTCTATGTATTGCTCCATCAACTCCACCACCACCAAGTAAAGATGTATTAGCTGCATTAACGATAGCGTCAACAGCAACTTTTGTTATGTCACCTAATATAATTTCCACTTTATTTTTCATTTAGTAATATCCTCAAAAACACCTCTACTCCAGTTTTGCAAGATTGTTTTTCTTCTGGTGAATATATGACATTCATTACCTGCTTATCTAAAATACAATCATATATGTCTATACTTAGCCAACCCTTAGACCATATATCAATAGTCCCTAGTTTTCCACAGCCCTCAAATTCAATTCGCTCAAGATTACCAAATTCACCATCAGCAAAAAATGAATATTCAAAAGAATAATTTCTTAAAAGAGGTTTTATATTTTTATCAAAGTCATGTATGTTCATTTAATATCCTCATTTTATATCAACAATGGTAATATTCTTAATTTCAGGTAGTTGTTGACCGCTTTGTTTATTCAGTAAAAATTGTTGTGATTTACTTGCATCAGGACCAATCATTTTAAACCATCCATCTTTACCACCTTTTAAAAGACTGTTTGCTGGTACATCAAATTCAACATAAACTGAACCTTTTGGTGCTGTACCTTTAAAATCAGATGCTCCATTAGTAGATATAAAAGTTTGCCCACCACCTCCTTGAACAATTTTCCCACTACTTTGCATTTGCACTAATTCATCATGTGACATCCATCTACCAACTCTAGTCATATTCACTTCATTAACAACTTTTGTTTCTCCTAGTTTTAATGAAGAGTGGGCGTTATTTGCACTAACAATTGTTCCTTTTCTAGCTTCAGATTTCCCCTCTGTACCCTTATTAGGCTGATAAGGCTGTTTATTTTTCCCAACAATCGAAGCAACTGAAGCTTTACCGCCGATAGCACCACCAATACCGGCAGATTCTACGGCCTCTTTGGCTATTAGTGCACCTTTTTCCCAAGCGGGCAGCGAGTTATACAACAGCCCTAAATCATTCTGGTTTTCTGTCGTCACAAACTGGCTGATACGATGAGTATCTTCTTCTGGCAGGCCGAACATCCATCTCAGACCACTGATGGCATCCGCTGTTTTTGTTCCACCTTCCATTTCGGCTTGATAGGTCAATGTACATAACCCACCGTTCCCGGCACAGTGAGACAACATTTCTGCTCGTTGCGCAGCGCTCAGTTTGTTGTATTTGTTCCAGATTGCTTCGGTAGGGATTCCTTGCTTATTGGCTTCCTGTAGCTCTCTGACCAGATTGTAGGCATTCATGGAGTTCAGGTGGTTAAAGAGAATAACAATTTCTCCGGCATTAGCCCCACTGTTAGCGCCTTTGGCGCTGTTGGTCGCAATGGCGCCTGCGACGCTGCCGATGATTTTGCCACCCGCCTGAATTTTCATTGGATCATTGAATGTTTTATCCAATGTTATCGCGGCTAGTTCTGCCGCTAATGCCCCGGCAGCAGCCCCTTTGGCATCACCGCCGCCAATTTCCGCAGCAAGGGCAGAAACCGCCGCATGGCTGATAGCTTTTCCGGGTAAATCTAACACCTGACCGTTTTTTCCAATCAACCCGGCACCTTCGGCGTTAATCTGGCTGCCAATATTGGCAAGTAATGCGGTGGTGAAGTTGTCCTTGAAACTACCGCCATTAATGGCTGTACCCAGGCTGGAACTGATAATGGATTGACCTGCGATCCGTTGAGCCACTTTGCTCCAGTCGCCATTGCTCAGTTTAGGCAATGTCACTTTTGCCGGGTTAATTTGAGCGCCATTGGCGGCTTTATCCCATCCCATGACGTTATCAAAACCCGCCAGTGCGCCACCAATCGCCATCGATGTGAGGGTTGATTTTACTATCTCACTGTTTCCCATATCCTTAAGGGTTTTCGATAGGTTTCCTTTATTATTAATAAGTTTAACCGCTGCTGTAGAAGCTAGAGATGAGATACCCGCAGAAACTGCGCCGTATGTGGCGGTACTCACTGTTGTCGCAGTTGCAGCACTGGCCCCGGCTGTGGTAGCGGCGCCACTGGCTGCACCCGCGGCACCATTGGCTGCTGCTACAGTTACCCCGGCCCCGGCTGTGACTACAGCAACGGAGATAGCGATAACAGCAGAAACGACAGGATTTAAATGCTGGCTCTTATGATCCCAATTCTCATAAGCATCCTGAACTTCATTCCAGTTTACATCTTGACGCTTGCTTAACTGTTTTAACCAAGCTGTTTCAGAAGTGTTGCCAAGAGTAGCCAATACCGCCTGTAAGGATTGTCCTTTCTGTGTTTTGATATCAGCACTGATTCCATTTGCGGCCTCAATCGTTAATTTTCCACCAATGTGAACCGAAGGCAGCACCCATGTTTCTGCACGATGACCACTATCTCTGTTCTTAATGAAAAATCCTTTAGACTGGCTAATGGTTTGTTCAAAAGAACTATCTTTAACTGCTTTAAAGTTTATTTTTCCATGTGTACTGGTCAGTCTGGCATTTTTATTTGTTTCAATCTTGCTGGCTTCATAAGTACTGTCATCTCGGCTGAGTAAATTAATATCGCCATCAGCAATAAATTCAGTCACTTTATTGGTGACTGAATGGTGAGTGGTAGTTGAAGTCTTCTTTTTACCATACCACTTACGTTTAGTGCTGGAGGTGGTATATTCAGTCACATCTTCTTGTGCTTGTGCATAAAGATAACCCCCTTTAGCGGCAATATCTATTACACCTTTGGCTAAAAGTTTAGTTGCTTGAAATAAAAGACCTTCTCCGGTAAGAATGGTTAAATTTTTACCGCTATCTAGTCTGGCTTCTTTATGGGTAATAGATGATCTGGAGTTCGTGTTTTCAGTATCTACAGCGGATTTAAGGTATGTATATCCACCAGAAGTGAGGGTCATATCACCCTTGGAAAGTAAACTTGAACCTTCTAACTTTATATTATTATTAGCTATTAAATTTAACTTATTCCCTGCATTAACAGAGGTAATATGGCTTATTCTTCCTTCTCTCATCATAGCGCCTACATTACCATAAGCAGCAGATAAATTTAGATCTCCACCAGAATTCATCAATATGTTTTCTGTTGCATTCAATGCAGAGTTGGTTACATTCAAATCTTTCCCCGTCGATATGGAGATACTATTAGCGGTAATAGGAACTCCCCATAATTTAGAATCTTGAGTAGAGTTTAATATAACGTCTTTTCCTGCGATGAGTTTTATATCACCAATATCTAGATTTATACCACCATTAATGGATATGGATTCGGATGAGTCTATACTGGTTCTACTTCTGTTTATTTTAATATCTCTGGCAGCAGTTAAATTCGTGTTTTTGTTTTTTGTGAAATAATTGATGAAATTTAAATTTAAGTTTGTTCCTGAATAAAATGTTAAATCTCCTGATGAGTTTATTATATTACTTCGATCATCAATATCAGGCCCGATACTAAATCTTGTAGATTTATAAGCGAATATGCCTGAATTTTTGCTTATTAATGAAACATTATGTCCTTTTAATACCGTTGATAAAATATTAATGGCATCTGGAAATAATAATTTACCCCAAGATTCATACGGTGCTTTATAATAGGTTGAAAGTATAGATAAATCACCTGATTTAGATATGATTTTAGAATCGGTAAGTTCGACAAAATTAGCATCTGATGAGATAATGTTGATATCTTTTTCAGCATTTAATCGTGCTGATTTTAATGTAAATCCATTTGCATTTAATATAAGATTATTTTTAACTTTGATATCATCAGTTTCTGCATTTAATAAATTTAATGTTTTTTCTTTCCAGCCAGGTGTAATCGGCGTATTCAACTCATTTTCATTAATAAGTTCCTTATTTGACGTAATTTTAACCTCGCCAAGAAAATCAATAACTAAATTCCTTCCAGAAGATAGCATTGTCTTATCTGTGAATGGGTCAACTTTTTTTCCATTAGAAGGATTATTTCGAAGAAGATTCCAATCTTGCTGTTTTATATCTGCGTTATTTCTATCTAATACATGTATTTCTCTGTCGTTTTCCTTCCTATTTCTGTATTTATAGTATGGATTATTAAATACAGAGTGCGAATTATTTACTATAAAGTGTGGGTAGGTATTTCCATTATCATTATATAGATTTTCAGTATTTATAAATTTAGTACTTATAAAATGACTTCCAGTCAGAAATACATCATTATTTCCATGTATTTCACTGTTTATATTTAATAAATTATCACTATTTATATATAAATTTCCTCCAGATGAAATTAAACTGCTATCATAATTTTCTATAAAGAACCAATTTCTCTTGTCACTGAGATCATCAATATTACTAAAGTCAAGAAAATCGTTTTTTTCAGGTTTAATATTAGAAAGGAGATAAAGATCTCTTATATTGAGCATCTTATGAGATCTGGCAACTAAATCGCCTTTATTAGTCTTTATAGTGGCAGATCTATTTTCAATAAGATGACTTTTATCTCCTTGTGCATCTTTCTGTATCCACATATTATTGTTGGCTTGTAGTAACGCTTTATTGCCGCTATTGCGCACAGTATCGCCAAATATTCTCATATCCCGGGCCGCAGTCACGCTGCCTTTATTATCCAGTGTGGTATTTTCTAGGATAATATCCCGTCCCGCTTGTACTTTAATATTGGGCGCAATATGTGTTTCTTTGCCAACAATATTCAGGTCTGTTTTAGCGTTAATATTTCCCAATTCAATTTTGCCATTGGCATTTAAAGTAATATCACGCTGATTACTGGTTAACTCTTTCAGATTAACGCCAATGCCATCTTCAGTGGCAACCAGTCGGATTTTATTGGCGTACATGCCGCCTAACGCTTTGGTGTCAATGGCTAATTGTGGTTTAGTGCCTTCTCCAGCGACAGGTTTAACTGTGCCATCTTTTAAGCTGATTCGGTTAGCGCCTTGTGTCAGAGACAGGTTATTGGCCTGAATTTTTCCATTTAATTCCGTTGCCCGGCTGATAATATCGACATAATCCGTCGTCTTGCCGTCTAACCCTTTTCCGCCAATGGTAATTTGGCCTTTTGTTACTTTCAGGGCTTCAAGTGCGCCCTGTTTATCAAATTGGGGTTTACCCGTGGTCAGTGTTGCGCTCGAAGTATTAATAAAACCACAGCCATCACAAGTAATGCCATTAGGGTTAGCAATCATCACATTGGCTTTATTGCCAAAAATCTCCAACTGGCCTTGCAGATGAGATCGTCCGCTGCCGGTTACTTCATTGATAATCAGTTCCGCCGCTTTTCCATGCAGATTAGGGTTAGCGTTAAATTGGCCTGCCAGTTGTGATTTAGCCGCTTGCGTGGCGTTATTGAGAACGGCGCCTTGAGTGGCGACATTGAACTCTTTATAGGTGTTGTGGGATATTCCCGCATTATTCGGCGTGGCGATATTGACAACCGGGATATTGCCTTGGTTTTGTACCTGAGTATGGTTATTGTCCGGTATTATTCCCGCGGCAATCGCCGGGTGTAGCGGCTGAATTGCGGTAAGGTAAATTAAAAGATAACTCGTGACTCTCGCCACCGAGTTGTTGCGTTTATTCATCGCATTTTCCCTTTTGTTTAATTTAAGTGTTACAAAGTGAGTGATATTGACCAATAAGTGACCCAGTGATCCGGTTTTAGGTGATCAGGGTGAATGAGGGGTTTCCCAATAGTGATGGTCTGGTTGAATCCCGGGTGAGTCAGTGATAAGCCCAGAGCCGCGCCGGTGACATTGCCGCCCTCGATTTGTCCGGTTTTTTTCTGTAGCCAGCCGGTATCCAGCGCTCCGGTTAAAGCGAGTTCCCCCAGAATAGGAAGCTCTGATACCCGCCAGTTCAGCTCGTTGCGCCAATATCCGCCGCAGTTGCCGGTGAGATATTGCTCTTTAAATCCCCGAACGGAATATTGCCCGCCCAGAGAGAGGCGTTCGCTGGCGTAAAGGTTGTCTGGCGTGGTCTGGCCGTAAATCGATGAGAGGTAATAAACGGAGTCTGTGACCGGCATGAAATAGCTGGCGCTCAGACTGAATTTGCGAAATTGACTACGTGGCGCATCTGGAAAACGTGGATCATCTTTGGTGGCGCCAAATGCTTGTAAACCGTGGCTCACTGTCGGGTTAAAAGTGACATAGCTCCCCGCCAGCACGGTGCTGTAATTAACGCCAAGATTGATGATGCTCAGTGTCGGGCTGCTGATGGATAATGTTTCTTCTGCCAGTAAATTGGTGGTCCGACGGCGTGTCAGCCCCATATCCAACGCCAGTTTCTGTTTTCCATCACGATATAGCGTCCGGTTTACTGCCAGCCGGTGAGTCAGGCTGTCGCCTGTGTAGCGATAGGTTTGTGAACCCGTCGGGATATTCTGAAAAGAATCATTCCATGCATATTGATAACTGAATAACCAGTAACCATAAGGAACCGTCACATTGGTGGAGAGGCTGCGGCTTTGATGGCTATTGCGGAAGTCACTGTTGTGGCTGGCAGATAATGACCACTGGTCTGCAAGGTGTAATGGATTATCCAGATTCACGCTGGTATTGATTTGCCCGACGCCGGTACTTTTTTGACCACTATTATCCGCTCCCAAACTGACGCTAATGGGTAAGCGAATCGATGTTCGTTTTAAGATAATCGCGGAATAACCCGATTGTTTTCCCGGCTGAATATCAATGGTCACTTGTTGAGACGGCAGGCGGTTTAAACGCTCCATGCCTTGTTCAATATCTCGCAGGTTAAGCGTTTTACCCACTATTCTCGGAAAAGCCATTTTCAACGAGAGAGGTGTTTCACCATCCAGGCTGACTGATTCAACTTTGCCTTCATTGACCGTAATAATAAGAACGCCGGAGGATAAATCCTGTGCTCTGAGTTCGGCCCGGGAAGTGACATAACCCCGTTCAATATAGGCATGAGTGGTTTTTCGCACCAATGCATTAATGTCCTGCAAAGATAAGCAGTGGGATAAATAAGGGTGGGTTAAGTGCTCTTTGACTGATCGAGGCAGGCTTTTTGCGCCGTCAAATTCAATCCGGTGAATGGTGTGGCAGATAGATTCTGCTGTACTCGGCGCCACATCGGGTAATGGAGATAAGGTGATGCTGTTGCGCAGCGTTTCCCGTTGCTGCTGGGCTTGTTGCAGCAATGCTTTTTGTTGTTGCGTGATCGCTTCTTGAGCCGCAGGGTTGATCGGTGTTGAAGCATGGGCTAGTTCAGAGATTGCTAGCAGCATAAGCCCTGTTAGGCTTCGGTGATAAAGAAAACGGCTTCCCATAGATAATCTTGATAGTTTAATAATAACATAATTAAACTATTCTAATGTGGTATTATTTTCTTGTCTGGAAGAGATAGTATAAAATGTGATCTAGATCGGTTATTTAATCCTGCTAATGGGGAATCTGATATATTAAATTCCGAAAAGTGGCGACAGGGATGGAGATATCATCTCCTTACTCCAACCCGAGTTCTTTTAACTTCCGTGTAATAGTATTGCGTTTCCGACCTGACAATCGTGCAGTATCAGCGCGAGCATTATCCGACAGCCAAAGTGATCTCTTATGACGACACATCTCTGGCCTTTGCTGCGCTACGTAACGGTAATGTACAAGCCATCACGCAGGATGTGCTAAATTAGTCGGCCTGTTGGCTAATAGCGTATGAAGAGTTGAAAGCCTGTTAAGATCAGGCTTTCAATTTGCAGAGAAAACTACTGATATTTTTCCGGTGACACAAAACCTACACAGACTATTGTTGGCTTAGTTTCAGGTTCGGGCTGGAAAAGGAATTCTTCCGTGCTATTTATTCTTAATTTTGACCAGTCTTGCAAAACACTGTGAAAATCTTCTTGCTCGCAGGTTTTTCCCTTTGCGCCTACCAGAATAGCGCCGTCACGTGCAATATCGCTTTCCTTAACATGGCGGTTGTAGATATTCGGCGCCTGTTCTTCCAGCGTCCAAGGTTGGATCGTTTCTGGCTGACTTGGTGCGTAGACAGTCAGCCACTGATGCAAGTATTCGCCTCCGACATAATGGAGCGGAGTTGGATAGAGTTGATGCCAGCGTTGTTCCAGTTGCCGGGAAAAGTCTTTGATGCCTTCGAATTTATGGCCCGCGCCGCGAATATTGGTTGCCATAATCAACACATATCCCATCGCAATCAATATTGCGACGATAATCAGCCCTCTCAGAGTATTGCGTAATGATTTCTGTGGAAAACGGGTAATTGAACCCACCAACAGCGCTGATGAAACAGACATAAAGGGATGCAGCCATTCTGTCATTCTTCCCCCTTTATTGAATGAGAACCAGCAGTAGATAATCAGTAATGGCAACAGAATAACAATGTTTACCAGTCGGTTCGGTTGTTCCTTCGGCCAGCTAATACGGCCGCCAAGCTGATAAATAATAATGCCAACGATAATCAGTGGATAAAATACTGATAATAGCGATCGGGTGGTATGTAGATTAAATCCGCTATCTATTTGTGAATCTACCCATTTGAATGCGGCAAAATCATTGTGCCACAACCACCAGAAGTTAGGCAGGACCAGCATAAACCAGATAACCAAGGCGATATAAAGCGCGGGTTGGCGGTAACATTGGCGAACTTTAGGTACAAATAGCGTCAACAGAAAAACCGAGCCAACCAATGCCAATGTGGAATATTTTCCCATTGTCGCCAGCCCGGAACTGAGAGCAAATGCCAGCCACCAACGTGGATTGTCATACACGGCTCGCAGAAAGAACAACATAATCCACGGCCAGAGCATAATTAACAGATAATTATCGTTATACGGGATGATATCGAAGTTAATAATACCGGACAGGTTTAATGTCAACATGGCGAGCCATGCCAGCTCTTTTTTCCCTGTCAGCCGAAATGCCAGGTGCCATACACCGAGCATACCAATCGCGATAGCGATAAAGTGAATGAAATACCAGTAAAAACTCAATGAAACACCGCTTATATGGATAGCAGGCAGCATCATTACACCAACTAACCACGGATTTTTCGGTGAGCCCCATTCGCCGTTTTTTCCCCAATTCAATGCTTCGACAGCATCATAAGGCACGGTTGGGTCAAATGAATAACTCACAATCATCCATAACAAAGCATAACTCACTACCCACAAGTAAACGGATTTATAACAAGAAGTATCAAAAATAGGCATATTAATTGATCATTTATTGAAGGTTAAGATTAATAGGATATTCGTTGGTGATTAAACCATGCATGAATGATAAGAGATTTTGGCTATATTTTTTTAAAGATAAAGAGTTATTCGCGGCGCTTTTCTATACGTGCGGTTTCTGTTAGATTCCGGCGCAGCAATACCCTGATAAACCAAATTGAGTAACAGGCTATGAACTCGTTAAAGAAAAAAGCACCAGCCAAAGCATCTGCTGGTAAACAGAAAAGAAAAAGTCGCGAAGAATTAAATGCGGAAGGGCGTGCACGTAAGCGTGAGAAAAAACATCGTGGCAATTCGCCCGGTAATCGCTATCAGGAGCAAAGTGGTGATAAACATCAGTCAGGTAAGCAGCAACGTGATCCACGTCTTGGCAGTAAAGTACCTGTTCCGCTGATTGTTGGGGAACAACCGACAAAACCTGTCGTTGCTAATAAAGTTGAGACAAAACCACGTTTGTCGCCGCAGCAAGAATTAGCCATGTTGGAAAATGACGATCGTCTGGATGCATTGCTGGAACGTCTGGAAAATGGCGAAAGTCTGTCTAAAGAAGAGCATGATTATGTTGATACCACGCTAGATCGAATTGACGCTCTGATGGAAGAGTTAGGAATTCAACTGGATGAGGAAGAGAACGAAGAAGAGCGGCAGGATGACATTATGCAACTGCTGAAAGGTAAATAATTTAATCTCCCATGATCAAAGGCGGATTAACCCTAATAACCATACTAATAGTATGTTATTTGCTATGGTTATTGGGTAAACTATGGCGATTATCGCGGCGTAAAACCCGGCTGCGCGGCGTCACAACAGCGCAACATATTAAGCATATGAAAGCGTTACGTTTTGGTGGGCAAAAACATCGGAAGGAATAAACATGTCTGAGCAAGCCATCGTTTGGGATTTGCCTTTGATCCAAAAATACAATTATTCCGGTCCCCGTTACACTTCATATCCGACGGCATTGGAATTTAATCAACAGTATGATAATGCGGCATTTATCCAGGCTGCTACCCGTCACCCTGAACGACCGCTTTCTCTCTACCTCCATATCCCGTTTTGCCATAAGCTCTGTTATTTCTGCGGTTGCAATAAATTGGTCACCCGTCAAAAGCATAAAGCGGATGAATATTTGCAATGGCTTGAACGGGAAATTCATGATCGGGCGAAGTTGTTTTCTGATCGTAAAGTGAGTCAGATGCATTGGGGCGGTGGTACGCCAACTTATCTTAATAAAAACCAAATCAGTAAATTGACGGGATTGTTGCGCCACCATTTTGATTTTCTGCCCGATGCTGAAATTTCTATTGAAATTGATCCGCGTGAAATTGAACTGGATATGATTGATCACCTGCGCGGTGAAGGTTTTAATCGTCTGAGCATGGGCGTGCAGGATTTCAATAAAGAAGTACAGCGTCTGGTTAACCGTGAACAAGACGAAAACTTTATCTTTGCTTTGGTAGCTCGTGCCCGTGAAACGGGTTTTCATTCCACCAGTATTGATTTGATCTATGGCCTGCCGAAACAGACGCCAGAAAGTTTTGCTTTCACTCTGGAGCGAGTATTAGCGTTATCACCGGACAGAATGAGTATTTTCAATTATGCTCATTTGCCGAACTTATTTGCCGCTCAACGTAAAATTAAGGAACATGATTTACCGAGTGCCGGGCAAAAGCTGGATATATTGCAAGAAACAATCTCAACGCTGACAAACAATGGCTATCAGTTTATCGGTATGGATCATTTTGCTCGCCCGGATGACGAACTGGCGATAGCTCAGCGGGAAGGGAAATTACATCGCAATTTTCAGGGTTATACCACTCAGGAAGAGTGTGACCTGCTGGGTTTAGGTGTTTCTGCTATCAGTATGTTGGGCGATAGCTATTGCCAAAATCAAAAAGAGTTAAAAACCTATTATGCGGAATTAGAAAAACAGGGGCATGCCTTATGGCGTGGTTTAACTCTGTCCCAAGATGATTGTATTCGTCGTGATGTGATTAAAGCGCTAATCTGTCATTTCCGTCTAAATTTTGCCGATATTGAGCAGCAATATGGGCTGAGTTTTACCCGCTATTTCGCGGAAGATTTGCAACTATTAACGCCATTGGTTGAAGATGGACTGGTTGAAGTGAATGGGAAACAGATTTGGGTAACGCCACGAGGTCGGTTACTGATTCGTAATATCTGTATGTGTTTTGATATTTATTTGCGCCAACAGGTTCGCCAGCGTCAGTTTTCAAGGGTGATTTGATTGTTCAGAGGGTGGTTTTTAAATAAAAGGGCAATTACACAATTTAAATTACAGTCTCATACTTAGCTTTTTTTTCTTTCACTTAAATATGTGAGAACAAAGAATAGAACAACAATTACAATACTTCCTATTAAAGATATAATCCACCATTCATCGGGGAAGAAATACACTGATATAATTCCCCATATAAAAATGGCTACAACAGGCATATTTGACCACAATAATTCTTTAATAAATACACAAAAAAGATCTTTGAACCATCCTTTGCTAAATATTTTATTTTTCATATATAACTCAATCACCTATCATATTTGTAAGTACGCGAGCAACTTCTTCTTCGCTGACCTGCTTATTCTTGAGTCCTTCTATTAAATAAATTCCCTTTTCTAATTCAGGTTCAACTATAAAATATAACATTTCCAGTTTTTGAAAATACAAAGCCCAATAGAATTGTGGACATGTTATTTTAAGTCTATTTTCTGGTATTGATGCTTTCTCGTAGTATCCGGAAAATTGGGCGATATTTAACAATCCACTTATAAATCGTTTGGCTACATTTTTCATTATAGTTTTTTTAATTAAATTTAAATATATAGCTTCTGCTATTATAGCTGACACACTTAATTTAATTGATTTACCTATTGCCACTTTAGCGGAAAATTTTAATATTTTCCCATATGTTCTTTCTTTCTCTTTTTCTTCATTACCTTTAAATACTTCATCAATATATATTTCTGTTATTCTCGAAATGAATTTTCTTTTATTTTCATTTTTAAGATCCATCAGATTTAACTTCATTCTGTGATCTTCTTCTTTTATCCTTCCGTATACATCTTCATAACCGTCAAAAAAATATGAAAATTGCCAGAGCTTACGTCTCATACCTAAGCCTATAGTATCTACGACCTCTTCACCTAATTCTATAGTGTCATTTACTGCCCTTTCGAGACTGAGGCCTGCTACACGTTTAGCTTCTTCTATTCTCCAAAGCAAATCATTTTGCCGATCTACCTCTTTCCAGAGGTCATTTTCGATACTAGATTCCATACATAAGTTCCAACTCAATGATTAATAAAATTTTCTTCGAATTTCAGTGTTAATACCCTACCATTAATTTATCTCTGTCATCCATACGCTATCTTCATTATTAATTAAAAAAGCTAATATAACATATTAAAATAAAAATAACCATATTAATAAAATAACAAAAATACACTCAAAGAGTACTGGATAAGATATTAGGTTTCCGTAAAATAAAATAAAAATTCCAAATATTTTAATTTATCCTATAAAAAACAATTAACGTTGTGTAATGAAATTCTGTTACTCTTTGTCGCCATCTCCAGTGTGAGACTGTAATTTAAATTGTGCAATTACCTGTTCCTGATATATTCCTTACAGCAACGCGGACAGATAAATTATGGACGAACTGAACCAAGTGTTTAGTCCCAATATTAAGAAATCGTATGATTTCATATTTTCTATGAATGTATCGTCTGTTGAGAAAGAGAATTACGGCTGTAGTACTAGTCTGATGTATTATATTTCAGGCTTTTGGTGAGTACGCAATAGGCTAAAACAACAATAACCGGCCAAATAAGTATAAGGACCGAAATCCATAATGACCAATGCCATACATTTACCACCAAAACTAAGCTACATATAAAAATAGCAATAATAAGAGGCAAAAACTTAACAAGTAGACAAAAAACGTAAAGAGATGCTATAACAGCGGCCACTTTTGCTGGAATCTCCCACAATCCAAAGTAATCACGGAAAACATAAAAATTGATCGACAATACTTGCATCATCCCAACGAAAAGAGAGTAAAACAAAATAATCGCAAAAATAATCCGGCACCACTTCATCATCTTAAACCAACCTTATAATTACTAGTCTGAATATAAATCACAACCGAAGTTGTGGTTTTTTTTAAATTAAGTTTTTGCTCACTTAATGAGGCAATAACAGTAGCTTGAAATATTGCGTATTTCTTTGAGTATTTTTTATTGTGCGATACAGACACACAAAACACCTCCATATTCGGTCAGAGTTAAATCGCTACATATTCCTTGCTTTGGTTGTGTGTCCTACATTCTCAATTAGGTATATCAGGATTTCTGAGGTTACTGAGTTTCTCCTTATCAAGAAGCGCTATTTTTTCAGATACGCTCTGTTCACTTGGACAAAATTGTCGTTTTCAATTGGAGGGTGATAGATACTGCTCAATCTTGCCTTTTGTCGATTCTATTATCTCGATTGATCGTAAATTAATCACGTTTGATACCGGTTTTATCAGATATAATACAGCCAGTCAATCGGTTATAACGATCCTTGTTCTATATCGAGGGTTTTACTGCTTGAATCTCTGCACTGGCTTTGTTAATCAATTTGGAGATTTTGCTAATGTCATCTTTCTGTTCCGGCAGCATTACCCGTGCTGGGAATAACAGTGACAGCGGTTTTGGATGGGATGATTTTCTTGTCTGAATAGATAATATAAAATGTGATCGAGATCGGTTATTTAATCCTGCTAATGGGGAATTTAATATATTAAATTCCACAAAATGGTTATAGGGTTGGAGATATTATCTCCTTACTCCAACCCGAGTTCTTTTAACTTCCGTGTAATAGTATTGCGTCCCCAACCTAGCAATCGTGCAGCATCTTGTTTATGGCCTTTGGTATGCTTAAGTGCGCAATCAAGTAAGGTACGCTCCAATAACGGTAATGCTTCAGATAGCAGATCCTGTTGACCGTTTTCCAAGGCACTTGTTGCCCACTGGGCAAGTAGCTGCGACCAGTTTTCCGGTATTGTAGGTGTAGGTGTAGGTGTAGGTGTCGTATTTGCGGGTACTGTATTTGTAGGTACGGTATTTACAGATGTTGTCGCGCTGGTTTCGGTATGGTGGGGTTCAAATAATTCAGGCGGCAAATCTTGTACCAGCACCTCTTGGCTTGCTGCCATGACTGTCAGCCAACGGCAGATGTTTTCCAACTGGCGAACATTGCCCGGCCAGGGTAAACGCGTTAAGGCCATTTCTGCGTCAGGATGGAGAATCTTGGTTTCTACGCCTAGTTCTTTGGCCGTCTGTTGCAGGAAATGGCGAGTCAGGCGAGGAATATCTTCTACTCTGTCACGTAAAGGCGGTAATTGCATACGAATAACATTGAGGCGGTGATAGAGATCTTCACGGAATTTGCCTTTCTGTACTAAACGTTCCAGATCCTGATGGGTTGCCGCGATAATCCGTACGTCCACTTTCACCGGAGCATAGCCGCCAATCCGATAGAACTGGCCTTCTGCTAATACCCGTAACAGACGAGTCTGTATGTCCAGAGGCATATCACCAATTTCATCAAGAAACAGTGAGCCATGATTGGCTTGTTCAAATCGGCCATGACGTACCTGATTAGCGCCGGTAAAAGCCCCTTTCTCATGACCAAACAGCTCTGACTCAATCAAATCTTTAGGAATGGCTGCCATGTTAAGGGCAATAAATGGCTCATTGGCCCGTGGGCTATGACGATGCAGCGCATGGGCCACCAGCTCTTTACCGGTACCGGATTCGCCATTAATCAAGACGCTGATAGAGGAACGGGAGAGGCGGCCGATAATGCGGTAAACATCCTGCATGGCAGGCGCTTCGCCTATCATGTCTGAAACGGAGGTGATGATCTGTGGACTTTTAGTTGATTGGTTCTGATCGCGGGAGTGGCTAAGCGCTCGTTCCAGCAAGGCAACGGCTTCATCAATATCAAAGGGTTTTGGTAAATAATCAAAAGCCCCTTGCTGATAAGCACTGACCGCAGCATCCAAATCAGAATGGGCGGTCATGATAATGACCGGCAGTAACGGATTGCTCTGTTTGATATTATTCAGCAGGTTTAGTCCATTCATCCCCGGCATACGGATATCCGAAATCAGTACATCAGGAGTGTTTTGGGCCAGTGCGGTCAGTGCGCTATCAGCGTCTGCAAAACTGGTACATTCCATCCCCGCGTTACTTAACGCCCGCTCCAGTACCCAGCGGATTGAACTGTCATCATCGACGATCCAGATTTTTCCCTGTTGCATCGTTATCCTCTATTTCTTAATTGGTAAGTAGATAGAAAATTCTGTGTGCCCCGGCCAACTGGTAAATTCTATTTTGCCGGAATGTTGGTCTATTAAATTGCGAGCAATGGATAGGCCAAGGCCGGTTCCACCTTCATGGGCGCTGACCATTGGGTAAAACAAGGTGTCCTGAATTTGTGACGGGATACCTGGCCCGTTATCTTCCACGTCAATTCTGGCAGCCAGACGATAGCGCTTACCATGCAAGGTAATTTGAAAAGCAGTACGAGTGCGGAGGGTAATGGTCCCTCCCTGTTTTCCTAGCGCTTGCAAGGCATTACGGGTGATATTCAGTAGCACCTGTTCAATTTGATCAGGGTAGTGGGCCAGTTCTGGCAAACTGGGATCGTAATCTTTTACCAGTGTGACGTTATCCGGCATTTCCAGTGAGACTAACTGAGACACCCGTTCAGCGACATAATGAATGCTTTGTTTAATTCGTTCACCCGGATGCTGTGGGCCAAGCAATCTGTCTACCAGATGGCGCAATCGGTCGGCTTGTTCAATAATCACTTGGGTGTATTCCTGCAACGCAGGGTCAGGCAGTGCTTTTGACAGTAATTGCGCGGCTCCCCTCAATCCACCAAGGGGGTTTTTGATTTCGTGCGCCAGCCCCCGAACCAATTCCCGTGCGGCTATCTGCTGAGCTTGTTGTACCTGCTCTTGGCTTAACCGGCGTTGACTGTCCATAGGCGCCAGTTCCAGCAAGATGAACTGCTCGGAAATCGGTTGGGCACTGAGCGACATAATGTGAAAGCGGTTATCAACCACTAACGTTACTTCGTTATCAGTAAAACTCTGGCCGCTGACCAGACTAGAGCGCATCAATTCTGTATCCAGTGAGAAATAACTAAACAGCACCGGAAGAGGTGTACCGAATAGTTTACGGGCACTCTGAGCAAATAATTGTAGTGCTGCATGGTTGGCATAACGGATGACGAGATCCGTATCCAGTACCAATACACTGTTAATGAGTGAATTTAATATTTGCCCGCTGTCGGGCAGATTTTCCGTTTTCATCCACACTCCTGCACCTTTTTGGTGCACTTTATCATGTTCGAGCGTAAAACCCAGTCAAAGCCTGAAATTTAGATAGCAGGAAAAAGGCCCATCGGAAGATGGGCTAAAGGTTTCACGGCAACAAAAAATGATCAGCGGAAACGGCGCTGCTAATTACACACTGTAATAGAGTTCAAATTCCAGTGGATGCGGTGTCAGACGGACACGCTCTATTTCGCTGTTTTTCAAGTCAATATAAGCATCAATGGCGTCATCGGTGAATACACCGCCACGGGTCAAGAATTCACGATCAGCATCCAATGCCGCCAATGCGTCCTCTAGAGAAGAAGCGACAGTAGGGATCTCTTTGGCTTCTTCCGGTGGCAGGTCATACAGGTTTTTATCCATCGCATCGCCCGGATGGATTTTGTTGATGATGCCGTCAAGGCCAGCCATCAATTGAGCGGCGAATGCCAGATAAGGGTTAGCCGCCGGATCAGGGAAACGTATTTCAATACGGCGAGCTTTAGTGCTGGCAACAACGGGAATACGGATGGACGCAGAACGGTTACGGGCGGAGTAGGCCAGCATCACCGGGGCTTCATAGCCCGGAACTAAACGTTTATAAGAGTTGGTTGTCGGGTTGGTAAACGCGTTCAGTGCACGGGCATGTTTGATAATACCGCCAATGTAGAACAACGCTAGTTCGGACAGACCACCGTATTTGTCACCGGCAAACAAGTTAGTGCCGTTTTTGGACAGAGACATATGGCAGTGCATACCCGAGCCATTATCGCCGACCAGAGGTTTTGGCATAAAGGTTGCTGTTTTGCCGAAATTGTGCGCGACATTATGTACGACGTATTTGTAAATCTGGGTTTCGTCAGCTTTTTTGGTCATGGTGTTAAAGCGAGTCGCGATTTCATTTTGACCTGCTGTTCCCACTTCATGATGGTGAGCTTCCACAACTAACCCCATCTCTTCCATTGTCAGGCACATCGCTGAACGTAAATCCTGAGAAGAATCAACGGGAGGCAGCGGAGCGTAACCGCCTTTTACCGCAGGCCGATGGCCTTTATTGCCGCCTTCGTATTGAGTTCCGGAGTTCCATGCAGCTTCGATATCATTGATGTGATAGTAAGAATGGGACATGGCACTACTGAAGCGTACGTCATCAAACAGGAAAAATTCAGGTTCTGGCCCGCACAGGACAGTATCTGCAATGCCGCTTGAACGCAGGAAGTTTTCAGCACGTTTGGAGATGGAACGGGGATCGCGGTCGTAGCCTTGCATGGTGCCTGGTTCCAGAATGTCACAACGTAAAATGAGCGTGGCATCGTCAAAGAAGGGATCAAGCATGGCGGTGCTGGTATCTGGCATTAGCACCATGTCGGATTCGTTAATCCCTTTCCAACCGCTAATTGAAGATCCGTCAAACATTTTGCCATCTTCAAAGAAGTCTGCGTTAACCTGATGGGCAGGGATGGTCATATGTTGTTCTTTGCCTTTGGTATCAGTGAAACGCAAATCAATAAACTTCACCTGATGCTCTTCAATCATGGTTAAAACATGTTCAGCGGACATACTCGGTTTCTCCTGGTTTGTGTTGGTCTTGATAAAATTGTCGTGATTAAGACTAAAGAAAACACAATCACATTGTTTTACCTTAACAAGGCTATTTATACGTTTGCAAACATGAAAAACGTTTGCGAAAAGCATGCCAACTTTTTAACACCTTGCAATATACTGTACCGTGGGTATCCCTGTGATGGGATACCGGAATATTTGGGAAAATTGCACTGTATTGGTGCAACCATATAACTGAGACGCACAATATTAGTGCGTTTATGTCAAAAATGCGTCTATTTATGGGCGTGAAAGGGATCACAATTTCATTGTTATCAAGTTGTTAAGCATAGATTATTGTGATCCTGTTTAGTCCTTCGACCAATGTGTGTACAATAGCGCGCCATTTCTATAAATGCCTGAGGCAAAGTTTGTGATCGAAAAATTGCGTAATATCGCCATTATCGCGCACGTTGACCACGGTAAAACGACCCTGGTTGACAAGCTGCTGCAACAATCCGGTACTTTCGGTGACCGTGCGACAGCGACAGAGCGTGTGATGGATTCCAATGATTTGGAGAAAGAGCGTGGAATTACTATCCTCGCAAAAAATACCGCCATTAAATGGAATGACTACCGTATTAATATCGTAGACACTCCGGGACATGCCGATTTCGGCGGTGAAGTAGAACGTGTTATGTCTATGGTCGACAGCGTATTATTGCTGGTCGATGCTATGGACGGGCCAATGCCTCAGACCCGTTTTGTGACACAGAAAGCGTTCGCTCATGGTTTGAAACCGATTGTGGTCATTAACAAAGTTGACCGTCCTGGCGCACGTCCTGATTGGGTTGTGGATCAGGTGTTTGACTTGTTTGTTAACTTGGGCGCCACTGATGAACAACTGGACTTCCCCATTATCTATGCATCGGCGTTGATGGGAATTGCCGGTACTGATCATGAAGATATGGCGGAAGATATGACGCCGTTGTATCAGGCGATTGTCGATCATGTAGAGCCGCCGAAAGTTGACCTGAATGGCGCATTCCAGATGCAGATTTCTCAGCTTGACTATAATAACTATGTTGGTGTTATCGGCATTGGTCGTATCAAGCGCGGTACTGTTAAGCCAAACCAGAACGTCACGATTATTGATGGCGAGGGTAAAACCCGGAACGGTAAAATCGGTAAGGTACTGGGCCACTTAGGGCTGGAGCGTATTGAGAGTGAGCAAGCGGAAGCGGGCGACATCGTTGCGATTACCGGTTTGGGTGAGCTGAATATTTCCGATACGCTGTGTGATACGAATGCTGTTGAAGCGCTGCCGCCGCTGGCGGTTGATGAGCCGACGGTGAGCATGTATTTCTGTGTTAACACCTCTCCTTTCTGTGGCCGTGAAGGCAAATATGTCACCTCACGCCAAATCCTTGAGCGTTTGAAGAAAGAGTTGGTTCACAATGTCGCCCTGCGTGTTGAAGAGACAGAAGATCCGGATGCGTTCCGTGTTTCTGGCCGTGGTGAATTGCACTTATCTGTTCTGATTGAGAACATGCGCCGTGAAGGTTTTGAACTGGCGGTATCCCGTCCGAAAGTTATCTTCCGTGAGATCGATGGTCGCAAGCAAGAACCTTTCGAGCAGGTGACGCTGGACATTGAAGAGCAGCATCAGGGAGATGTGATGCAGGCGTTGGGTGAGCGTAAAGCGGATCTGCGCGATATGCTGCCAGACGGTAAAGGCCGTGTGCGCCTTGATTATGTTATTCCAAGCCGTGGTCTAATTGGCTTCCGTACTGAGTTCCTGACGATGACCTCCGGTACCGGTCTGCTGTATGCGACATTCAGCCACTATGATGATATTCGCGCGGGTGAAATCGGTCGTCGTCAGAACGGCGTGATGATTTCCAATGGTCAAGGTAAAGCGGTTGCTTATGCACTTTACAGCTTACAGGATCGCGGTAAATTGTTCCTGGGTCATGGCGCGGAAGTGTATGAAGGCCAGGTGATCGGTATTCATTCTCGTTCTAATGACCTGACAGTTAACTGTCTGACAGGTAAGAAACTGACTAACGTCCGTGCATCTGGTACTGACGAAGCGACAACCTTGTCTCCACATATTAAGAAAACCCTGGAGCAGGCTCTGGAGTTTATTGATGATGACGAGCTGGTGGAAGTGACTCCTGTGTCTATTCGCCTGCGTAAACGCCATCTGACGGAAAATGAACGCCGTCGTGCGTATCGCAGTAAAGAAGCATAATCTTTCCTGTAATACCCATGCTTAGGGCGCCGATGGCGCCCTGAGTTTTTTTAACAAACGAATTATTTACCGAGCAATTGATAGAACGTTGGGTTGTCATCACACTGCCCACCGCCACACTCCAAAATGGTGGAGATTAAATTTGCGGTAATTAATATGACAAATAATCCGATAATAATCTGACCGATAACAGACGTTTTTTGCTTTGCTTCGGTTGTTTTTTCCAGGCTTTTCAATATCAGCATGACGGATATGCCGATAATCGCGATAACTGAGCAAATAAGGGCCCAAGTATAGAAATGTATACCAAAAAAGGCGGAACCATAACCGAGATCACCGGGTGTGATATGTAAAAACACTTGTCGGATCGCAATAATGCCAGTCACGATACAGCCGAGAAGCGACAAGGCATAATGCGCGCTTTTGATACCAAAACACAGATTAAATAGGAAACCAAACCCTATCATGATCATGCCCGCTCGCTGTAGCAGACACAATGGACAAGGGAGTTCTGAAAGGACCAATTGATAATAGAAGGCAAGGGTTAGAACAGCACTGATAGCAAATAACCCAATGAGGTTAAATATCATGCCGTAGCTGATCTGTTGTTTTGTTGCTAATACCTGATTCATCAGATTGTCTCCCGTTAAAAAGATAGATTTAACGAATCAGTTGCATGATGGATAAACCAAGCTACAGTCGTCACCAAAAGAAGACCCCATAGGGTATAACTGGTTTTATACTTTCCATATAAGGTGGTAATAGCCGCAAATAATGCGAGTAAAAAAGGTAAAAACATATACATGGTTGATTCTCCAGTTTTCTACAAACATTCAAGACCTTTCCCCGTATTCAGGGTAGGGAATTCATCAAGCTCAGTTTAGGATCGTTTACTTCGATACAAGCGATCAATTATCCAAAGGCAAGTTGTCCATTAATGGGTGTCACTCTCTTTGGTATCGCATTTGAAAACGTACAAACCTACATTTATTAAAGCATGGTATTCGAACGGTGTATAATTTAACCCACATTCGTAGTGTGCTGCTAATAACAATTGTAGTCAATCTTATTTATGTCTGCCACTATTCAGTAGGATCTGCGTGATTATCATTTGGCGAGAGTTTCGATGAGTTGTTTTTTATTTAATAGTTAAGCAGGAAACGATTAGAAACAACGAATCGTACCTTTGCCTGGAAACTTCCTAATTTAACGACTATTCATAGATTTGCTTTTAAAGGGCTTAAACTATCCAATTTTCTACAATTAACCCTCTACCCAGATGAATTCTTTTTCATTGTTTGCCACTATTTTTGTCACTATTTAGTGGGCATTAAGCTTTCATAAAGAAGCTATCCCAGACATTCTCTATGGGGAAATGATACTTTCTTCACTCATTTTTCTGGTCGTAACACTTAAACTGTCAATATTCATGTGCTATTTCGTCTGATATTTGCGGAAGGAATAAATGTTTCTTATCACGGCACAGGAGAGCGGCAATTAAAACCCCTCGACTTTTTATCGTGAGGGGCGGTTGTGATATTTAATATCTTCTTGGTTTTTTACTCATTTAATGCTTCGGCGTTTATATTATCGGAAGCCGATTGAGAGCGGATTTTCACAAAGAAAGCAATTGTGACAACCGCCATTGCTGCCAGTCCGATAACAACGGAGATATTCCAGTTTAGCGCAAAACCTTCTGGCGCAAATGCCAGATAGGTGAAGCACACTGCGGTCATAAACATGGCAGGCAGGGTGGTAATCCAATGGAATTTATTGCGGCGCAGCAGCCATGCGGAGGCAGCCCATAGCATGACCATTGCTGTCGTCTGGTTCGCCCAACCGAAATAACGCCAGATGATGTTGAAGTCAGTTTTGGTAATCAGATAACCGACAATAAACATTGGCACACTTAATAACAGGCGTTTAGCCATTTGTTGCTGAGGAATATTCAAGAATTCAGCAATAATCAGCCGGGCGGAACGGAACGCGGTATCGCCAGAAGTAATGGGTAAAATCACTACGCCGAGGATTGCCAGAATACCGCCGACAGTACCTAACAGAGAAGTTGACACTTCGTGAACAACCAGAGAGGCCGTACCCTGATCAATCACGGCTTGCAACGCGTTAGTATCTTCATAGAAACTCAGGCCCAATGTACACCAGATCAGTGCGATAATACCTTCGCCAATCATTGCGCCGTAGAAAACGAAGCGACCATTTTTTTCATTTTGCATACAGCGGGCCATCAGCGGAGACTGAGTGGCGTGGAAACCTGAAATAGCGCCACAGGCAATGGTGACGAACAGCAATGGCCAAATAGGCAGATCTTTCGGGTTAAAGTTAGTGGTGAAATCCAATCCTTGAGAATAGAAAGGCTTGTCGCTCATCGCTAAACCGACCATCAGCGCGACAGACATAAACAGCAGCAATGCGCCAAACAGTGGGTAAAGGCGACCGATAATTTTATCAATAGGAACCAGCGTTGCGAGAATATAGTAAGCAAAGATAACACCGACCCAGATAGCAATGTTATCCCAACCCATTGCCTCTTTCAGCAAGTTATTCAGTAAGCCGGCTGGACTCAAAACAAAGACGACGCCAACTAGCATCAGCAGAATAACAGCAAATATATTCATGAAATGCTTCATGGTTTTGCCCAGTTCGTTACCAACGATAACGGGCACGGATGCGCCGCGGGCACGCACACTGAGCATACCAGAGAAGTAATCGTGTACTGCGCCGGCAAAGATACAGCCGAATACAATCCACAGCATAGCAAGCGGGCCATAGAGGGCGCCAAGAATCGGACCGAAAATCGGACCAACACCAGCGATATTCAGTAACTGAATTAACCAGACTTTTGGGGTGGACATAGCCACATAATCAACACCATCAGCCATAGAAAGAGCGGGGGTCTTTCTTTCTGGTCGAATAGTGAATATCTTTTCGACAATTTTGCCGTATATGAAATATCCAGCCAGAAGAAGGCCGATACAGAGGAGGAACCACAACATAAATATAACACCTTACTCGACTTTTTTAATCTGGGTGCTACTTTATCGTTTCGTAAGAAAAATACCGTGAAGTGATTCGCTTTTTACTGGTCCGTACTGTTTTCTAATTGAAAATACGATTAAAGTAAAAAGTTATTAATTAGCCAGGGGGTAATTATGTTATATATCTTCGATATGGGTAATGTGATTATTGAGATTGATTTTAAAAGGGTTTTAGCTGTATGGAGTAATTTGAGCGGGACGCCTCTTGCGACTTTGACTAAAAGTTTCTCTATGGGAGAAACGTTTGAAAAACATGAGCGTGGTCAAATTACTGATCTGGAATTCGCTGATACTTTATGTCAGGAAATGAATATTTCACTCAGTTTTGAGCAGTTTGCCACGGGATGGCACGCTATCTTTATTGATATTCGGCCTGAAATCATTCAAATAATGAAGAAATTACGTGAAGCGGGACACCGGGTTGTGGTGTTATCCAACACCAACCGTTTACACCTGGATTACTGGCCGCATAATTATCCGGAGATTGCGGCGTCCGCTGATTATCTCTATTTGTCGCAGGATCTGGCAATGCGTAAGCCGGAACCTGATATTTTCAAATATGTGCTTGAGACAGAAGGTTTTTCACCGGATCAGGCCGTGTTTTTTGACGATGTGCTGGAAAATGTGGAAGCAGCCAGGGCGTTAGGGATCAATAGCGTTCATGTGGTTGATAGGCAGACCGTGCCGGATTATTTCGAAGCAAGCGGTTTCTCTGAACAACAAAATGAAGGATTGAATGGATAATGTAGTGTGCTGATGCGACTATCTAAATAAAGGAAAAATATGATCGCGTTAATCCAGCGGGTAACACAGGCAAATGTTGTTGTTAAGAACGAAGTCGTTGGGGAAATTGGTCACGGCCTGCTGGTGTTGCTAGGCGTTGAGAAAGGAGATGATCAACAGAAAGCAAAACGGTTGTGTGAGAAGGTGATAGGGTATCGGGTATTCAGTGATGAACAGGACAAAATGAACTTGAACATCCAACAAATCGGAGGCAGTTTGCTGGTTGTCTCCCAGTTTACACTGGCTGCCGATACTCAAAAGGGCATGCGCCCCAGTTTTTCTGGCGGCGCCGCCCCAGATAAGGCCGATGAATTATATCGCTATTTTGTTGAACAATGCCGCCAAAGTGGTGTAAAAACAGAAATCGGGCGGTTTGCTGCCGATATGAAAGTCAGCCTGACAAACGATGGGCCAGTCACTTTCTGGTTGCAGGTCTAGCAACCAAAAATAGCCAGTAGAACGCAACCATCCCCGATTAAACATCATGAGCAAAAGAAAGGGGCAGTTTCTATGTATCATCTGCGAGTACCTGAAACAGAACAAGAACTGGAAGCATATTATCGATTTCGTTGGGAAATGTTGCGTAAACCATTGCATCAGCCTGTAGGTTCTGAGAAAGATGGTTATGACACGATGGCTCATCACCAGATGGTGGTGGATGAGAAAGGTAACCCAGTGGCGGTAGGGCGTTTATATATCAATGCGGATAGTGAAGGGGCAATCCGCTTTTTGGCAGTGCATCCCAACGTGCAAGGCAGAGGGTTAGGAAAATTAATCGCAATGGCTCTGGAATCTGTTGCCCGTCAGGAGGGTGTTAAACGGGTCGTGTGCAGTGCTCGTGAACATGCGGTGGAGTTTTTCAGTAAATTGGGGTTTGAAAACCGTGGGCCAATTACTAGCCCGCAAACAACTCCGGTTCGCCATTTTCTGATGATAAAGCCGGTCGCGACACTGGATGATATTCTTCATCGGCCAGATTGGTGCAACGAATTGCAACAGGCTTGGTACAAACATATTCCCCTCAGTGAAAAAATGGGGGTACGAATTTCTCAATATACTGGTCAGAGTTTTATTACCACCATGCCGGAAGCTGGGAATCAGAATCCTCACCAAACTATCTTTGCCGGCAGCCTGTTTTCTCTGGCAACCTTGACCGGTTGGGGATTGATCTGGTTGTTGTTACAGGAACGTCAACTAGGTGGTGATATCATTTTGGCTGATGCCGATATCCGTTACAAAAAACCGGTTGTCGGCAGGCCAAAATCTGTTGCGGATCTTAAAAATATGAGCGGTGATTTGGCTCGTTTGGCGCAAGGCAGTAAAGCGAGAGTGAAGTTGGATGTGATTGTCAGCGGTGATCAGGGAATCGGTGCGGTATTTACTGGCACCTATATGGTATTGCCGAATGCTTATACGGCTATCGCTTAGATTTGACAGTGGCATGAGATATGCCACTGGTAGCAATAATAAAAGTCGCTTTTATGAAATTAAGCTTCGTTGAGTACACGCAGCATAAAGTCGTCTAATTTAGTGCGGAAATTGTCTATATTACTCCATTGATATTGCGCATGTTCGGGAGAAAGTTTAACTTCACCTGTGCATTTGACATTAAAATTTACTTGGAGGCATCGAGTCTCCTTAATAGAATATTCCACTGCGCTGAGAAAACTAATAACATCATCAAGCAGTAGTCCGGTCTCTTCTTCTATTTCACGAGATAGTGCTTGTAATAGATTTTCTCCTTTTTCTACACCGCCGGAAGGAATTTCCCAGAGATTTGGCGGTGATTCATCAGGTGCTCGTTGTAAGAACAGAATATTGCCATTTTGATCTCTGATGATGCCGCCGACAACAATACGGTCATAATTTTGCAGCGTGTTTTCAATAGATTCAGGCAGTATATACGTCATTTTTTGTACCTTGTCACAACTTCAATGGGTAAAATTTAATTGCGTTTTTAACATATCAATATTAATACGGTTTTTCGGCTGATATTGATCGGAGATTTTATTAATGGATTGAAACAGAAAATAACCATTATAAGATTGGATCGGGTACATATGTACCCGAATATTCGTTACTATAGCTTAACAACTGGACAGGTTTCACAGTTTGATGTGGATATTTGCCCCTTATTAATAACTTGAGTTTCACTGCCTGACTGTTTATTCGTGGCAGTCAATGAACCATCGATAGTACTTTTAATATCGTCAGCAGCAAGATCTCCCTGTATTAACAGCGTGAAATTGCCTTTACCCTGTAATTTCAACGGCACCCACCGCCATTGAGGCAAAATAGCTAAATCTGCGTCTATCCCCCGGAAATCCAAAGTAAATGGCTTCTGTACCAGTTGATCTACTGTGCCTTTTATTTTCAGCAATCCATCATCGGTAGAAGCGTCTAATTGGTCGATGATCAGTTTATTTCCCTCTGTGTGTAATTTAAGGTAAGGGCGACGTAATTCAACTTTGTTAAATGTTGCGCTGGTGGCATTTAGATTTGAAGAACCACGCCAGATCCCCCATTTCCCTTCTTTTAGTAACTCCATGTCATAGATATAACCGCTGAGAGCGGTAAGCTGGAATGGAAAATCGGGGTTAATATCAATCAACAAGCTGTTGTTAATCGTCAGCTCGTTAATGGAAAATCCGGATATCCATTTAGGCAACGATTCTTTCAGCAACTGATGCCAGTTTTGCGGCAAGGTATAAGTTAAACCGGCGACCGTTGCATTGGCGATGTTGAATTGCTTTGTTTGGTGATTCCATTGCCCTTTGACGTGGAATAATCCCTTTTCCCAACGGGAAGTGAGATTGGAAATAGTGAGTTCATTGCCTGCGAGAAGAAGGTGACCAATAACATCGGTGAAATGGAGATCATTTAGCGTCGTATCCATGACATTGAAATCAATGATGCCCTCTTTTGCCTGCCAGCGTCCGTTAGCCAAACCGACATTTTTGACTGAGGCATCCAGATAGTTAGCAGACCAGTTTTTACCTTCCAACTTAGCATTCGTCAGGCTGAGATCTTTGATGCTGACTGCGGGTAATTTATTCGCTTTTAGCAATAACTCTTCAAGTGTCATTGGCGTTTGCCAACGAATATTGCTGATAAGTAAATTGTCCCACTGCCAGCTGCCATCAGGCTGACGTTGCCCATTACCCGATATCGAACCTTGTGCCAATGTTGCACCAAATGAACGGATAGTCAGGGTATTCTGTGGGTTATCTCCTCGCATAATGACTTTTTCAAGAGAAATATCATTGAAATTCAGTTTGTCAGCACTGAATTGGAATTCCCCATTCCCTGTCAGCTTATTTGATTGTGGGTTCCAGGGGGTGATGCCGCCGGTGATATTTTGTCCTTGAATTTTCCCGTCTGCATTTTCTGACTGAATAGTCATCTGATTAAGTTGCAGAATATTGGCGCTAAAAGGGATGGATTGTGGCTGGTCTTTGATCGTTAATTGGCCCTGTTGTAATAACAGACGCTGAAAATGGCGCGGGGAAGTGAGTTGCCGCCAGTTGAAATCGAATGCGACAACTTGAGCCGCTAAAATGAAAGTCTGTTGCTGGTTGCTAATGGCAATATTGGAAAATGCCAAAGTGCCCGGTTGTGACCAGTTATGTTCGATATTGCCGATTTGAACCTGATAACGGCTGTGGTGACTCAGCCATTGACTGAGCTGATGCGCTCCCCAGTTTGTCTGCATCACGACATAAACAGCGATTACCGCCAGGATTAGCAGTAATAACAGAGTAACCAGCGATTTTCTTAACCATCTCATCATCAGACTCCAATTTAATCGGCTTATAGCTTCCTTTTATGCCGTAATTTTGGCGTTCACTCAAGAGATGGTGAATAAAAGTTATGAGCGAGGAGAAATTATTATTTGTAACATTTGTATAATTTAACAATAGAAATACCAATAAGTCACTATGCTGGTTGTTATTTCTAATAATTTCAGGGTATGAAATGAGGGGAATAGTAAATTATTTGTTATCGTTTTATTCTATTAAAATAAACTTAAGAGATTAATCTTTATTTAATTGTATTTTAATTTTCATGCTAAGTTTTTCTTATTAGTAACTTATAGTGTTTGTATGAATTTGTTAATAATTATATTGTGTGATTAATATAGTAATTAAATCTATATTTTCTTTCATGGCAATATAGCCAATGACATCTGAATGAATTAATGTATTAATGGATGGCTATAAATGGAATAATGATGTTTTTTCGTCATTCCTTTCTATTCCTTTCTCAATTTGATTGATGCTTGAAATAACACTGCATAGTTTATTTTCACCCATCTTCCGGCAAATAAGTAATGTAAGGAATTTTCTATGTCAGAAAACATGAAACAAAAATCGTCGAATGAAGGTAGTATCCGCACAACCCGCCCACTTACAGGAAAGGAATTTCTGGATGGGCTAAACGATGGTCGGGAAGTCTGGGCTTATGGTGAACGCATTCAGAATGTCGCCAACCATCCTGCTTTCCAAAATCCATCCCGCGCTATTGCGAAACTTTACGATGCTTTGCATGATCCTGCTCATCGTGATGTACTGACTACGGCTACAGATACGGGGAGTGTTGGTGTGACACATCCCTTTTTCCGTATACCGCACTCGCAGCAGGATTTAATTGCTGATCGTGATGCTATCGCCGCTTGGGCCCGCATGAGTTATGGTTGGTTGGGTAGGAGTCCTGATTATAAGGCTTCGTTTCTTACCTCACTCGGTGTAAGACCGGATATTTATGGTGATTTTGCTGATAATGCAAAAAACTGGTATATCCGCTCACAGGAGAACGTGTATTACTGGAATCACTCGATTATTAATCCACCAATAGATCGTCATTTATCACCCGATGAAATTGGTGATATTTGTGTTCATGTTGAAAAAGAGTGTGATGATGGATTAATTGTCAGCGGCGCTAAAGTTGTTGCCACGGGATCGGCGATGTGTCATTACAACTTTATTGGTCATTATGGCTTACCAATCAAGAAACGGGAATTTGCATTGGTCTTTACTGTGCCGATGAATTCGCCAGGAGTGAAATTAATTTGTCGTCCCTCTTACTCAATGGCGGCAGATAAAATGGGCAGTCCTTTTGATTATCCGCTCTCATCCCGATTTGATGAGAACGATACGATAATGATTCTGGATAAAGTGAAGGTTCCTTGGGAAAACGTATTTATCTATGGAGATATAGATAAAGTTTCGTTATTTTTTGCTGAATCGGGTTTTTTCCATCGGGCTATGTTGCATGGTGTGACCCGATTGGCGGTTAAACTTGATTTTATTTCTGGATTGCTCCTTAAGGGTGTTGAAGCTACAGGTACGAAGGATTTTCGTGGCGTGCAAACCCGGGTTGGTGAAGTATTGTCATGGCGTAATCTATTTTGGGCGCTCAGTGATGCGATGATTAAATCTCCGGAGCCTTGGGGTGAAGATGCCCTATTGCCTCGGTACGAGTATGGGATAGCTTATCGTTGGTTTATGACGCAGGGTTACCCGAGGGTAAAAGAAATTATTGAACAAGATCTGGGCAGCGCCTTGATTTATGTTAACTCTCATGCCCGCGATTTTTCCAACCCGGAACTGTCTCCTTATCTTGATAAATACATGCGTGGCTCCAATGGTTACAGCGCAGTTGAGCGAGTCAAGCTCATGAAACTAATTTGGGACTCTATTGGTACGGAATTCGCTAACAGGCATGAATTATATGAGCTAAATTATGCCGGCAACCACGAAATCACCAGACTCGATGTATTATGGGCTTCTCAAGCCTCGGGCTTAGTGGATCAATTGAAAGGATTTGCTGAACAGTGTATGAGTGAATACGATCTTGATGGTTGGGTTGGTAACGATTTTATTTGGCCTTCCAACCGCTAGGAGATAAACCATCATCACGCGCGATGGTGATTTATACGTGCGTGATGAGTTGATGATGTGTAATTCGATATCGGATTTTAAAAAGATTATTTTTCCTGAGGAAACACCAGATTAAGAGTGATCGCTGTCAAACCACCGGCGGCAATACCGGAAGAGAGTAACGTTTTCAGCCAGTCTGGAGCGAACTGTAAAATTAGCGGTTGTTGGGCGACGCCCATACCAACCGCTAAAGATAGCGCGATAATCATAATTGCCCGGCGGTTAAGTGCCTCTCTGGAAACGATACGGACACCAGACGCGGCAATCGTACCGAACATCACGATAGTGGCGCCGCCCAATACCGGTTCAGGGATCTGTTGCACAAATCCTGCCACCGCAGGAAATAGACCCAACAGCGTCAACATCAGCGCCACGGCATAACCTACACGACGGCTGGCGACGCCGGTTAATTGGATAACCCCGTTATTCTGCCCAAAACAAGAATTTGGGAAGGTATTAAATACGGCGGAAAGCATAGAATTTAGCCCATTAGCTAAAACACCGCCTTTAATACGCTTCATATATAGAGGGCCGCTGACCGGTTGCTCGGAAACATCAGACGTCGCGGTAATATCGCCGATGGTTTCCAGTGAAGTCACCATAAAAATCAGCATCAACGGGATAAGCAGATTCCAGTCAAAGGAAAGACCATAATAGAGTGGCGCGGGAATAGTCATAAGTGAACTATTTTCCTGTACCGTTGCTGGCGGCAGCATACCCATTAGCCAGGCGACAACATAACCGACCGCCATTGCAATCACCAGAGAAGCGACACGCAGATAAGGATTACGCTGGCGGTTCAACAAAACAATGACCGCCAACACAACACCAGCCAGAAACAGATTCTTTGGAGAACCAAAAGTGTGATCTTCAATAGCAGAGAATCCACCGCCGATAGAGGTCAGCCCAACCTGAATTAGAGACAAACCGATAATCATCACCACAACACCGGAAACCAACGGGGTGATAATTCTCCGGGCCAGATGCAATACGCGGGATAACAGAATTTCGGTAACGGATGCCGCCATCAGAGTACCGAATAACGCTGCCATCATGGTAGGAATGTCTGCCCCGCCATTTTTGAGCGCCAGCCCGCCCATAATCAGTGGGGAAACAAAGTTAAAACTGGTCCCTTGGATGGAAAGCAAACCAGAACCGACAGGCCCCCAAGTTCGGATCTGGATTAATGATGCCAATCCTGAAGCAAACAGAGACATACTGATAATCCGCTGCGTATCGTGAGCAGGCAACCCTAGCGCTTGGCAGATCAAAATTGCTGGCGTGATGACCGCGACAAACATTGCCAGTAAATGCTGACAGGCAGCAAACAACGTTTGTGGCAACGGTGGTCGATCTTCTAAGCGATAAATCAATTCACTAACTGGTTTGTTCGGGGGGACTGTTGCCGCTTGTTCAGGGGATGAGCTGAGCATGGTGTGAAATTCCGGACTGACAAAGAACGCATTTTAATGATCAAGCGTGTAAAAGCAATCGTTTGCTTAAAAATCCTGTCACTTATCATGATTCGCTCTGGTCACATTTTTATATGTTTTAACTTGTGTTTGTTGCAGATTTTTTTTCTAATCCAGCGTTGCCTGCTTTTGGCGTTCTCTAAAGGATGAGTATAACGTCGTAATAACTTACATAATTTTAACAATATAGCTGGGGTACATAGATGTATCATCTTGATGTTTATGGCACGCTCGTGGCGTCCGCATTAGTACTATTACTTGGGCGCAAACTTGTACAATCGGTCCCATTTCTTGAAAAATACACCATTCCTGAACCTGTCGCGGGTGGCCTGTTAGTTGCTCTGATTCTTTTAGTCGTTCAACAGACAACAGGCTGGGAAATCAACTTTGATTTGTCTCTTAAAGACCCTTTGATGTTAACTTTCTTCGCCACTATCGGCTTGAATGCCAACCTTTCCAGCTTGAAAGCGGGTGGTAGGGTTCTGTTCACGTTTGTCTTCGTCGTTGTTGGCTTGCTGCTGGTTCAGAACACGGTGGGTATCGCTCTGGCTGAACTGTTAGGTCTGGACCCATTAATGGGCTTACTGGCGGGTTCTGTTACGCTGTCTGGCGGTCACGGTACAGGCGCCGCTTGGGGTAAGCTGTTTAGTGAGCGTTATGGTTTTGAAAATGCGACAGAAGTGGCAATGGCTTGCGCGACTTTCGGTTTAGTTCTGGGTGGTTTGATTGGTGGCCCGGTCGCGCGTTTCTTGGTGAGAAATACAAAAACTCCAGGATTAAGGGCCGATGATACCGAAGTGCCGACAGCATTTGAAAAACCTTATACCGGGCGGATGATCACCGCATTAGTGATGCTGGAAACGATCGCACTGATTGCTATCTGTTTGATGGCCGGTAATTTTGTGGCTGAGCTTTTGCAAGGTACATGGTTTGAACTACCGACGTTCGTCTGTGTGTTATTTATCGGGGTTATTCTCAGTAACAGTCTGTCGGTGCTAGGTTTTTACCGAGTTTTTGACCGAGCGGTGTCTGTACTGGGTAACGTGAGCCTTTCCCTGTTTCTGGCAATGGCGTTAATGAGCCTGAAATTGTGGCAGATGGCATCGCTGGCATTACCGATGCTGGTCATTCTCACCATTCAATCCATTGTCATGGCGTTATATGCAATTTTTGTCACCTATCGGGTGATGGGTAAAAACTATGATGCAGCGGTTCTGGCGGCGGGTCACTGTGGTTTCGGTTTAGGAGCGACACCTACCGCTATTGCGAACATGCAGGCGATTACCGATCGCTTTGGGCCATCCCATGTGGCGTTTCTGGTGGTGCCGATGGTTGGGGCATTCTTTATCGATATCGTTAACGCGATTGTGATTAAACTCTATCTGCTACTGCCGGTATTCCCTGCTGTGTAGGGATAAATTAGCAAGGTACTGCGCCAGCTATGTAGTTGGTGCAGTATTGTCTTTGTGTTCTTTGATCATTATTTATTTTTAGCGTCAAAACGACAATACAACGCAATATATTCGCAACTAGGCGGCCACCAAAGGCCGCGCGTGTTCCAATTTGTCAGCCAAAACTTCATTATGTTGAGCCAGCCACATGTCATTGATGAACTGGAGGTTAAGCCAAAACTCCGGTGTGGTTCCCAAAACCTTTGCCAGCAAAAAGGCTGTTTCCGCAGTCACTCCACGCCGACCACCGCACAGCTCATTGACGATCTTCCGGCCTACGCCCATAGCTTTTGCCAGTTCGCCCTGGGTGATACCCAAGGGTTCCAGAAATTCTTCTTTGAGCATAGCGCCCACACTGGTAGGTTGATGCGCGGGAATTTTTAGTGCTTCAGTCATAGTTTCACCTCTTACCTTTCTGTCTAATTATGGGTATTCCTCAGCGCTTTCATCATTAAACATGATGCGGGTGCTGTACTGGCGTAAACAGGCGCGTTAGACGAGTTAAATCTATTTCCTGTTTAGCTTGTGCCAGGCTATGCGCTTCCTGGAGTCTCAGCCACATTTCCGGCGTACTGCCGATCACGTTGGCTAAACGCACCGCCATTCTTGGCGTTACCGCTGCGCTACCTTCAACCACACGCCCAATAGTTGACGGAGAGACATCAAGCGCACGCGCAAGCACTCTAAGACTAATATTTAAATGTTTCATCTCGTCAGAGATGTAGCGCCCCGGATGGGGCGGCATATGTTTAGTCATTAATGATAGTCCTCATAGTTCAGTATATAAACATCACCATCGTTAAATTCGAAAGTTAACCGCCAGTTCGACGATACGCTTACCGCCCAAATGCCCTTTCGATCTCCCGTAAGGGGGTGCAGTTGAAAACTCGGTAAACTCAAATCATTCAGGCCGCTTGCTAAATCTAATGCATTTAACAGTAGGTCTAATCTGTTAGCGTGGTGCGCAACAATTCCCGCCGTGGTTCCCTTCTCATAATACTTCCGTAACCCTTTATGCTTCCAACTTTTAATCATTGTTTGCGCCCTATTGTGTTACGAGAGGCATTATAACGCATGTCGAGTGTCGCGCAACAATCTTTTTTGCGTAAAGCCGCCTTTGTCGAATTCGTCGAAATATTGGCGAGATTTGCCATGACGCAGTGGATAGAAAAATACGTATCCCCAAAGCGTGTTTTAAAAGACTTAATTCTTAAGATTCTATATATACTCAAGATACTTCAAAGTGCATGTTTGAAAAACGATTATGTTGTTGAATTTAAATGTTTTTATGTCTGACGGCTCAAGCATCTTGAAGTTCATTCGGTATATGATAATAATAATAGTTTCCACAAAACATATCATAGGTGTTAAATATTTATTTCCTCCCTTATATTTATCCGAAAATTAACCAATATTAAAAAATTATATCTAATTCATCACTAACGTATTAATATAAATAACGTTTCATAATTCTGCTGCACGTGGTCTTACTAACCAATCGTTATATATAGAACTATGAGTGATGTGATATTTTGGGATTTTATTTATAACAAGAGAAAAACTTTCAGTAATTATTAATTCGTACTAAATAATATATTTCTTCGATAAATAGAGTATTTTGGCCTTTAGCTAAGGATAACAACATGAAAGATAACGCTTTATATGACCCTATTGCACATCTTTACGAGAGCTTTTCAGATGCTACTGACCATATCAAAGTAGAAATCAGAACTATCTTCGATCTGGCAGGGGATATACACGGGAAATCAGTGTTGGATTTAGCCTGTGGATATGGCCTCTTTAGTCGAGAATACAGAAATCGTGGCGCGTCGAAAGTCATTGGAGTCGATATATCAGAAAACATGATAGCGATTGCGAAAAGCAAATCACAACAATACGGTGACGATATCGAATTTCACGTAAGAAATGTCTGCAAGATGGAGTCGGAGTCATTTGGCAAATTTGACATAGTTAATGCAGCCTGGTTATTTTGCCATGCAGAATCTCTTGAAGACCTTGAAACTATGTTCCGTGTCATTGCCGCTCATCTCAAGCCTTCCGGTAAACTAATTGCGTATACCTTTGAACCTGATTATCGATTAGAGAAAGGGAATTATGAGAATTATTGTATAAAAGTTTTGAGTGAAGAGCCGGTGAAAGACACCACTCTCGTGAAAGCTGAATTTCTTACCACACCACCCAGCCCTTTCACTATGTATCGTTGGAGTCGTGAACAATATCAAGCAGCGATCCAAAAGGCAGGGTTCAAACAATTTAAATGGCAAAAACCCATGCTGTTAGAAAGCGATATTGAGGCTCATCCCCCAGGTTTTTGGGATGATTATCAACGAAATTGCCTTGATATAGCTCTTGTTTGTCAGATTTAACAAAATAATCCCCGAGATCTGTTGTCTTTCTTATACAAATCCCCCGATGAAAATCGAGGGATTTTTTTGAATTTCCTTCGTCCTGCAAAACAACTTTTCCTGACCTCCAGCCGGGATTCAGGTTTCTGAGGAAAACGGCGCTCGGATAACTCACTTAAGCCGGGGAAACTCAGCACGCCAAAATAAAGATCCTCACTGCGATCATGACCGGGGGATGGGTGACGATCAAGAATTTCCGTCATAGTCACACGTAACGAAGTTGAATAAGCTTCCGCGACATTCGCCCGCATCGGCGCATAGAATAGAGTTTGATTGCACGAATATGCTCTCTGGCTTTCTTCGTAAACCGGACACTTATCCTTAAGCCTTACCTTCACCTTCAAGTTCATCAACTGTCAACGGTGCAAATACATCATCAATACTGTGCAATTCGCCACGATCAGCTTGTGCAATAGATTCAGCCAGAACGGCTTTTAAATTCTGTAACTTGAGCTGTACGAACTGATCATACTCTTCAGGAGAGATAACCACGGCCACACGTTTACCATGCTTACTAATTTCCACAGGTTCACGCTGAACTTTCGTAAGCAGATCTCCAAACTGGTTCTTAGCCAGTTGTGCGGGAATAATTTCCATACATTACCTACCGCCTAAAATGGCTCGAATAGCTATTATGGTTAAAAATGCATGGAGCTACCAGTAATCAAAATAGCCAACCGCCAACCAAGATGATTTTTGGACCCCGCTCGTCAAGTGAGAGCATTTCTGGCGGGAAAGTCTGGGGAGGTGGTGTTCTGCTCCGTTTGGTGAACGGAGCTTAATGTCCATTAAATGTTGTCCAACCTTTTTTGTCTAGGTGATTGCGCGTTTCCTAGGAAACATGCACAATCAACCCTGTTACTTTCATCACCCTATAAGGAGTGAATCATGAAAAGCATGACCATTGAGCAGCTACGCGCCGCAAGCGATTCCGGCGGCGTGGAAGGTGTGACCCTGAAAGGGCAGGGCGGAACCTTCCTTGTGCAGATCGCAACCCGCAGCGGTGTCGCCGCTTTGCTGGCGAAGGCCCGCAGCCAGGAGCCGCGCCGTTTCGGCAACCCCATTGCCGCCCTGAAAGTGTTGCGCGACGTAGGCATCACCATCGGCCAGTTCGACGCCAGTGAGTGGAACCCGGACGAGAAAGAAGAAACCGCCGGCAATCGTGGCCGGGCCGAGGCAATGCGTAAGGCCCACCAAGCCGCCGCCTACTCGGAGTGGCTGGCCGCCGAGATTCAGGATGCTATCGACGACCCGCGCCCGAATCTTTCACGCGATGAGGTTATGGCCGAGATGGACGCTGATATTGCCGCCTTGGCCGCCGAACACAAGCCCGCCAAAAGGAAGCGCGCTTGAGCGCGGCTGGCTGATTTATGGCGAAAGCAAAGACCCCTTACCGCATCGAGTGGCGACCGAAGGCCCGCGAGGATTTGCGCGCCATTGTTCGATACATAGGCAAAGACAACCCGACCAGGGCGCGCAGCTTCGGTCAGGAGCTACGCGACAAGACTTTGCCGCTTGCGCAGCACCCGGAGCTTGGCCGCACCGGGCGGCCCGGCCTGCCGGATTATGTGCGCGAGCTGGTCGCGCATCGGAACTACATTATTTTTTATCGCGTGCTGGACGAGGCGCGCACCGTCGAAATTTTGCGAGTGAAACACGCGACGCAGCAAACGCCGTGACATGGTGACAGCGGATCTCCCAGCAGGAGATGGAGAGCGTAAAAAAGCGCCCCAGACTTTTTTATGCTCTCAATTAAAAGGGGTAGTGGCCGGGTAGCTGCGATAACTGCCAACAAATGCAGGGCTGGCGTAGCCCCGCATTTACTATTGCTTAATGCTTTAAGATGACCTGCGACATTTCGTCACACAGACGATATCCGCAGCTTTTAACTTGCTCTTTGCTACCGTTGTCACTGACTTTGTAATATTGTCCGTGAATCATAATCGTCTAATAGATCATTCTGAATGTCGATAATGAATGGGTATTGCTCTCTCGATTTAGTTAATCTATTAAGTATTATTTTGTTATTGCAGACCATTAACCAATGACTGAGAAAAATATAATAATTCAACCTATGGAGTATTCACTTGAAATTTTATCACTCCCGCTCTCTACGAAATAGTTTTTAATGTAAATCCTAAAAAACCAAAGTAACTCATTTCTTTATAAATAGAAAATATATTACGCCTCTTTTGGTGATTTTTATTCTTTGCTTTACAGATAATACTTAGTAGATTAAGTTACATGTATGCGTATTAATAAAAGTAGCAATAAGGATGTACATTCCCCCTAAATTCTGTTGCCCAAGTCTCATAATTTTAATTTTTACGCTTTATCGATAAAAATAATCTAAAACCAACTACCAAAAAATCAATTTAGTATTAACCTATAATTGTCAGTCGATAATTTTTTCTATTATCTTCTTCATCAAAGAATAGTTAGTACTAAATTGCAGTAGAAATTCAGCTTAACCCGCAAGGGATAGGTTTTATGGCATAGATTCCCCTGTGGGTAAAAAGGTTAATCCGATATCACCATCATTAGGAGAATAATATGAATCAAAATAACGAACCCTCACCAAACATGGATGCCGAAGGTAATCCTATCAAGCAATATTGGCAACCGGACAGGAGTAGCGCCTCTGAGAATAATACTTCTATCGCTTCTACCAGAGGGGCAACCGCCATGTTATTACCAAGTGGCAGAGTGATAGCTTGGGGAAATGACCCTAGTAGTCAAATCCCGTCCGATATTGCCCAATTACAAGATATCGTTAGCCTAAGTGCAACAGATGATGCTTTCGCGGCTCTGCGGAAAAACCGTAGCGTGGTTGCCTGGGGAAATGAAAACGAAGGTAATGGTGGTGAAATTCCGCCAGAAATTGCCCAATTGACGGATATTGTCAGCCTGAAAGCAACAAGCTCTGCTTTCGTGGCCCTTCGGGCAAACGGTAGCATAGTTGCCTGGGGAGATGAATTTTATGGCGGTAAAATACCTGATGAAATTGCCCAATTGCAGGATATTACCAGCCTGAGTTCAACAATAAGCGCATTTACTGCCCTGCGGGCAAATCGCAGCGTGGTCGCTTGGGGAATTAAAAATTGGGGCGGTCAAGTTCCGCCAGAGATAGCTAAATTGCAGGATATTGTCAGTATCAGTGCAATAGTTTCTGCTTTCGCAGCTCTACGGTCGAACCGCAGTGTTGTCGCTTGGGGGTTCAAGAACTCAGGTACTCAAATCCCGCCAGAAATAGCTCAATTGCGGGATATTGTCAGTCTAAGCGCCACAAATTTTGCTTTTGCCGCCCTACGGGCAAATCACAGTGTCGTCGCTTGGGGTAATCCATCTTCGGGTGGCAGTATTCCGCCGGAAATTGCCCAATTACAGGATATCGTCAGTCTGTGTACAACATCGAGCGCTTTCGCAGCCCTGCGGGCAAACCGCAGTGTGGTCGTCTGGGGAGGTAATGATATCAAAACCCCGCCAGAAATTGCCGCATTGCAGGATATTGTCAGTATAAGCGCGACAGAAACCGCATTTGCAGCTCTACGGATGGACGGCAGTGTAGTCGCTTGGGGATATGGCAATTATTCAGACAATGATCACGGTAATCAAGGCAATCAAGTCCCACTTGGGATAGCTCGGTTACGAGATATCGTTAGCCTAAGCGCATCAAGAAACTCATTTACAGTCTTGAGAGCCGATGGTCAGAGAGTTGGTTGGGGATCGGCTAATGATAATAAATTGCATAATGAATATGACAATTAATTAATCCATTAAGCAGAGGTTTTACGGTACAGACTCCCTGTGAGTAAGGTAAATCCGATATAACCTTATTAGGATAATAATATGAAACAAAATAACGAGTTCTCATCAAACAACCTATACCAGCAATTTAGAGGTGGGGTATATATTCACTCTGACAGCAATAGCTCCATCACCTCTTCTTACGATTCAACCGTCATGTTATTGCCAAATGGCAGAGTGATTACTTGGGGATATGGTTACTCTGTACCGCCAGAAATTGCCCAATTACGGGATATCGTCAACCTAAGTGCAACAAATTATGCATTCTCTGGCCTGCGGGCAGACCGTAGCGTGGTTGCTTGGGGAAGTCAGAGGTATGGCGGCCAAGTTCCGGATGATATTGCCCGATTACAGGATATCGTCAGCCTGAGTGCAACAAGTAGTGCTTTCGCAGCTCTGCGGGCAAACCGTAGCGTGGTCGCTTGGGGAGATCAGAGCGATGGCGGCCGAGTCCCGTACGACATTGCCCGATTACAGGATATTGTCAGCCTAAGTGCAACAACAGATGGTGCTTTCGCGGCTATTCGGGCGAACGGTAGCGTGGTCGCTTGGGGAGATCAGAGCTATGGCGGCCAAGTCCCATCTGAAATGGCCCAATTACAGGATATTATCAGTCTGAGTTCAATAGGTAATAATTTCATTGCCCGGAGAGCAAACTTCCGTATAGCCACATGGGGTAGCTATCCTATGCCCCCTGAAATTGCAAAATGGCAGGATATTGTCAGCATAAGTGCAAGCGATTTCGCGTCCGCAGCCCTGCGTGCGAACGGTAGCGTGGTTGCTTGGGGAGATGAACGTTATGGCAGCCAAGTTCCGCCAGAGATTGCCACATTACGGGATCTTGTCAGTCTAAATGCAACAGGCAATACATTTGCTGCTCTGAGGGCAGACCGCAGTGTGGTCTCTTGGGGTAATATCAGCATCCCACCCGAAATTGCCAAATTAAAGGATATCATCAGCTTACATTCAATAATAGGCTCATATCCAATAAACGGCTCATTCGCAGCCCTACGAGCAGACCGCAGCGTGGTCTCTTGGGGTGGTATTGGTAATGCCCCGTCTGAGATCGCTAAATTAAAGGATATTGTCAGCCTGAGTGCAGCAAAGAATGCTTTTGTTGCCCTACGTGCGAATGGTAGCGTGGTTACTTGGGGATACCAAGTGGACGATTATGGGAGCAAAATCTCTGGCTCTAACGTCCAGGTTCCTCCCGGAATAGCCCGATTACAAGATATCGTTAGCCTAAGTGCATCAAAAAATGTATTCGCAGCTTTACGGAGGAATGGTCAGATGGTGGCCTGGAATACTAATAACGATAATATAGTACACAGTGAATATGATGATTAATCCACTGTCATTATAAATTACTAAAAACCCTAAAACCAAGGCTGAGCTATAATACCTCGGTTCAGCCTATCGTTTATTTAATTTGAAATATTAGCTTTCCCGCTCTTGTTATTACCAAACTAACTCACTTTTTTATAAACAGAAAAAATATTACGTCATCTTTGGAGATTTTTATTCTTTGCTTTACGGTTAATGCTTAGTAGATTAAATTACATATTTACGTATTAATAAAATTAGCCATAAAAATGTACATCTTTATTAAATTCTGTTGCTCAAACCTCATAATTTTAACTTTTACTCCTTATCGATAAAAATAATCTAAAACCAACCACCAAAAAACAATTTAATATTAACCTATAGGTATCAAGCGATAATTTTTTCTATTATCTTATTCATCAAATATTGGGACTAAGCACCTAGTCTGGAAATGCTGGCAGAGGAAGTTGATAAAACAACTGATTAATTATAAAGAGGCTGGAGATATCTTTATCAATCAAGCAGAAAAACAAGCGTTAGGGGAAAAAGCAGCAATCCGTTGAATATAAATAGTTCAGGAATGGAGATTCCATTCCTGATTATGGTGATTTAATTTTGTCTAACACTCAATTAAATCGGATGACAAGCTCTCATTTATTTCTCTTGATGAGATATATTGGTGCCGCTATCTTGTACATAATCATCAAAAATAATAATAAAACTGTTATGAGAAGCAGAATATGATTTTTCAATACCTCTCTGTATGACTGACAATATAAAACCATGCGTATCGGATAGATCCCACACCTTGACATCTTCATAATCAAGGGCTAAATATTCCTCTCTACTTTCCTCTCCACATTTATTAACCGAAACTTTAACCGGTTCAGTTGAGAGATTTTTAACATAAATCATAAATCCTCCACTATATCAATAATGAATATTTGAATTTAATTCAATGGAATACGAAAAAATTAAATCAAAAAAACTAATGCGATAATAAACTTTTTTAGACAGATGGTATCGAATATAAAGAATTTATCTGGCTGCCGTTATTGTAAACCCCGTTATCATAAATAATCACGTAGCCATTTAATCTTATTGAATATAACAATGTAACACTATCTTTGCGTGCTACTGACATTAAAAAACCGCGCCTATCTGATCTATCCCATTGAACCACTTCTCCTTTATTAATTTCAATATATTCGTCATTACCTTCATCACTACTCCATTTACTAATTGCAACTTTAACCACATTCTCTGAAAGACTTTTGACATAAATCATATTAACCTCTCCATTATATCAACGTAGATTTATTTAGCTCTAACTTAAAAACACCCTAATATGTACCATAATGAAATATAAGTATAGATAAGAAAACCAACAAAACTACTATTATTTGCGTGACCTCCATCAAGGTTTTATACTTCTAAAAGAAAATATTTAAAATTACATTCATTGGGTTAATAGAAACATTTACTATTTAAACTTAGTAATTCAATATTACGTTAATTAAAATTTCCTATCATAGATTTACATCTATTCTCGTTTTAACCTTTGAGCATAACATTGTGCTAATACCGCATACACTATAACTGAATTTGATAAAAAATGGCGGAACCGCTTGTCACCCCAGTTAGCTGATAAAAGACTTCGGATAGTGACACGTCGTATCAGTTAATTCGAGGTGTTAGATTCGATTTTTTTAAGAAAATAATAAAAAACCATTTATATTTTATTGGGATATGTTTTAACGCTGGAGCTAATTTAGGAATAATTGTAGTTCTATTTTGCATTCCTTTAGAAATAATACATGAACAATTAAACGGAATAATTAAAAGAAAGCTCTATAGCAGAGCATCTTAATTATTGGATAAAACCAGATATCTGTATTTTTGGCAGCGTTGAGAAACAAAAAAACGCTCCGATATATCCTCAATCACGCATTACCATAATGTGTCCGTTCTGGTAGCCAGCGTTCAATCAAGGCACGTGCATGTTCAGGATAATGCTGGTGGAGATGGCGGGCAATACGCTGAACTTCCGGCAACATTCCCTGATCTCTTAGCAAATCAGCCACCTTAAATTCCGCATTCCCTGTTTGGCGTGTTCCTAATAATTCACCGGGACCACGAATTTCCAGATCTTTCTGCGCGATAACAAAACCATCATTACTGTCTCTAAGCACTTGCAGACGTATTCTGGCAGTACTACTCAGCGGCGTTTTGTAAAGTAAAACACAATGAGAAGCGATAGCCCCACGGCCAACTCGTCCACGTAATTGATGAAGTTGCGCCAAGCCGAGCCGTTCCGGGTTATCAATAACCATCAAACTGGCATTCGGCACATCCACGCCCACTTCAATAACCGTTGTTGCAACCAAAAGCTGTAGTTCTCCACGCTTGAAAGCCTCCATCACTGCCTGCTTTTCTGCGGCTTTCATGCGGCCATGTACCAGCCCGACTTTCAGTTCCGGTAAAGCAAGAGTAAGTTCTTCACTGGTGGCTTGCGCGGCTTGAGCTTCCAGCACATCGGAATCTTCAATTAGCGTACAGACCCAATAGACTTGTCTATTTTCATCAAGGCAGGCGTTTCTGATCCGTTTGATAATCTCTTCGCGGCGTGTATCCGGGATAGCAACGGTCGTCACCGGCGTTCTCCCCGGTGGTAATTCATCAATAATAGAAGTATCGAGATCCGCATAAGCGGTCATGGCTAAGGTGCGGGGAATCGGGGTGGCCGTCATAATCAATTGGTGAGGATGAAAACCCTGCTCACGTCCTTTTTCCCACAAAGCCAGACGTTGATGAACGCCAAACCGATGTTGCTCATCAATAATCACCAGCGCCAGACCGGAAAACTTCACTTGTTCCTGAAACATGGCATGGGTACCGACAATCATGGCGACTTGGCCGTTGGCAATGGCTTCTTGTTGCTTCTGACGCGCTTTCCCCTTTTGCTTACCCGCTAGCCAGCCGACTTGGATACCCAACGGCTCCAGCCATTGCCGAAAGGTATTTGCATGCTGTTCTGCCAGTAGTTCAGTCGGCGCCATCAAGGCGACCTGTTTACCATGCGCAATGGCTCGCAACGCAGCCAATGCGGCAACCAGCGTTTTTCCTGAACCTACATCGCCCTGAATCAGTCGCATCATGGGAACATCTTTTGCCAGATCCAGTTCAATTTCCGAGACAACCCGTTGTTGCGCATGGGTTGGAGAAAATGGCAGGCGATTAAGGAATTGCGGTTTTAACTTGTCCTCAGTCGGCAGCGACTGAGCGTGATAGCGTTGTACGCCGGCTCTGACGGCTAGCATACTCAAATGGTGAGCTAAAAGTTCTTCCAGAACCAGACGGCGATAAGCGGGATGTCTGCCGGTTTCCAGATCCGCCAGAGCAATATCCGGTGTCGGGCGGTGCAAAGTATGCAGTGCTTGCGGCAGACTAATCATGGAGCGGCTAAGTTCTTCCGGCAGGAGTTCATTGATTGCACAGGTGTCCAGCAATTTCAGCGCTTGATCAATGAGATTACGCAGCGTCGCCTGACGAACACCTTCTGTTGTCGGGTAAATCGGGGTTAATGTTTCTTGAAGCTGTACATTTCCAGTACGATTTTGAATCTTATACTCAGGATGAATAATTTCGGCGCCCTGACTGCCTCTTCTGATTTCACCATAGACAACAACCTGTTTCCCTTTCGCCAGATTGTTTCTCATTGCCGCCGAAAAGTTAAAAAAGCGCAGCGTGAGCACGCCGGTGCCATCACTAATTTTGCAGATCAGGGTTCGACGGCGACTAACAGTAACATCGGTACGCAGGATTTCACCTGCGACGGTGGCGGAAATACCCGGCAAAAGATCATTAATAGTATAAAGGCGTGTCTGGTCTTCATAACGCAGCGGGAAATGCAGCAGAAGATCCTGCAAATTAACCAGCCCTATTTTTGCTAATTTGGCGGCCTGACTTGCCCCGACACCACGCAGGGAAGTCAGAGGGATGGCATCAAGCAATGGGCCTCTCATAAGGTTTCTTTTATCTCCGTTAATTGCATGGCACTCCATCAGGTTTTACAGGTCACGGCCTGATCCTGTTTACCAGCCATAATAATACAGGCGAGTTTAATGTAATCAATGGAATATTTTCCTCGGTAACTGGTTGAAAACCATATCAATACCTTTAAGAGTAAGCCGCTATAACGAAAAAGACGATTTGTAACGACAGGTTCTTGTAGCCTGTTTTGAATAATCTGTCCTGTCGGTCAAATGTAAACTAACGTGCTTGCGAGGTGAAAAAATAATCAAAAAAGGTGTTTAAATTTTGCCCCATATCTGTATAACCTCTTGTAGCCTCGGTGAACAATAGGCCATCGTTTTGGGTAGCGGTGTCTATTTTATCCTAGCTTATGTCTGCTCTAAGCGGGATATCGCCGGGTTGTGCTATCAATATATTTTGGAGAAATAATCATGGGCCAAAGAAAATATCTGACTCAATCAGAAGTAGAAAGCATGTTGGAAATGGCGAAAGTGGGGCCTAATCCAGAACGAAATTACTGTCTGGTGTATATGAGCTATATCCACGGCTTTCGTGTTAGCGAAGCTAGGCATTTGCGGTTATCTGACATGGAGTTAAAAGAAAAATGCCTATATATCAGGCGATTAAAAGGCGGGTTTTGTACTAATCATCCCCTTTTGCAGCGTGAAGTTAAGGCGATTAAGGCATGGCTTAAAGTGCGCAAAACTTTTCAGGGCGCTGATAGTGATTGGTTATTTCTATCGCGTTGTGGGAAACCACTGACTCGCCAGCGCATCTATCAGATTATCAACCAGTTAGGGCAACGGGCGAATATCGCGGTAGAGCCTCATCCACATATGTTGCGTCATGCCTGCGGTTTTGCCCTTGCAGATCGAGGAATCGATACCCGGCTAATACAAGACTATCTTGGACATAAAAACATTCGCCATACGGTATGTTATACCGCGAGTAATGTTGAACGTTTTCAAGGAGTTTGGGGCGTAAAAGGTAGGCGTTAAGGTACGACAGTTAGGACCATTTTGACTATCGAAACACGATCGCCTAGAAATTGTACTAAAAGTTTTCTAATAAAAAAAGAGAGAGATTTGTATATATTTGTAAAACTCAATAATCCTACCACAGAAACATTCCAATAATCCACTCTTTTTATTACAACATGCAAAAACATTGCCCTTTTGTTGTCACTTTAGCAAAATTTTTGTTTTTAATTTTAGGATAGGTAAAGATGATATCCTTAAAATTTGCGAAATAATCGCATATTAACTCTGTATGGTGCTGTTTTTATACAGAAAAATAGCTATGTTTCGATAGTCAAAATGGTCCTAATTGACAAATTTTTGTACAGCTAGATGCCTCTGTTTATCAAAACATGATGCACGAGTTTGAATCGGACTTTAGTTAGGTAGTTAAAAGAGATTAATGAAATGAAAAAGATATTAAAGATAAGCGCGGTGGCAGCGCTGGTTATGGGGGCAGCTTCGGCTGCCAATGCGAAGAATAATGCAGAGGTAACGATTACGGGTATGATTGTGGCCGCGACGTGTGATGTCACCAGCCCTCGTGCAAACGGGAATGTGGATCTAGGAAACCATGCAGCAGGTACCTTCGCAATTGGTAGTGGCAATCTCGCTGCCCTCAAGTCATATTCGCATGATAGTCAGACAAAGTTTGAGGTCGGTGTTACTAACTGTGATGCCCAGAATACTAAAGAAAAGAGTGTCCAGTTGGTTGTGACTGGAAACACGTTGCATGGTTCTGAAATCGTTTTTAATAAGGACCAAGGGGTAAATGCAGGTGCAGCATTAAGCTACGTGGCAGCAGATGGGAAGGAAACGCTTGTCAAAAATGGTGATACAGTCCCTTTGAGTGGTGGTACTGAGGCGGACCATTTCAATAATAGTAAAGTAGAATTCACTGCGTATCTAGCAGCAAAATCATTGCCACCGGCCCAAGTGCGTGTTGATGCCCCCATCACCTTCTCCTATGCATATAACTAATGTTTATTTGTTTCAGCCTGAGGAGAACCTCCTCGGGCTTCTTTGGTGAAGAATTCTAGATGATTGATGATGCCTTTTATTAGGTAGTTACTGGTGGGCAGAGCCAAAATATTGAGAAAGAAAAGATGATCCATAAACTCCGACTTCCTAACATCATAGTAAAAAGCCTTGTATTGGGCGCGTTTTTATTCACGTCACAAAGTCAGGCCGAAGGCGGGTTTGGCATCAACGCTACACGCATTATTTTCTTACAGGATAAAGCTGAAACAACGGTATCGGTGCGCAATACGACAACTAATATCCCTTACTTGGTGACAACTAAAATTACTCGCACCGTCGATGGCAAGGGTAAAGCGCCCTTTTACGTCTCTCCTCCTTTATTCCGTTTGGACCCTAAAGGAACCAATGTTCTGCGCATCTTAGGCGATACCAGTAAGTTGCCGACTGATCGGGAGAGCGTCTTTTATTTTAATGCCTCCGCTATTCCCGGTAGTAATAATCCGCCGAGCCAGCGCTTTGAAAGCGCCAAGATTGGCGGCGGGATAACTTATGCCATCGGCAATACCATCAAACTATTTTATCGGCCAACGGGATTGCTGGGTACGCCAGAGCAGGCATACAAAGCGCTGCGCTTTACCCATGCTTCCGGGGGCGTTCAAGTTAGCAACAATTCGCCTTATCACATCAGCTTTACCCAGATCAAAGTTGATGGCGTGCCGGTGAAGTTTTCTGACAGTCATCCACAAATGCTGGCGCCTTTCAGTAGCCATGTTTATCCCGCTCAAAATAATCAGAATAAAAAGAAAGTGGAATGGGCGGTGATCAGCGATCTCGGCGGTGGAGAGAACTTCAATGGTGAAATTCAGTAAAGCCGGTATCTCAAGGGTTCAGCGTCTACGCAATTACCTGAATTACATCGGCGTGGGTGGAGTTTTGTGGCTCTCTTCTGGCCCCTTGTGGGCGGAGAATTCCGCCATCGTCACATTTAAGGCCGATATTGCCTACGGGACGTGTGATATCGCTGTGGATAACAACAATATCGATCTGGGCAAAGTGCAATTTGCCAGCTTGGTATCAGGGAGCGCCTACGGGGAAACCAATCTCACTCTGAGAAATTGCTCAGATGTGATCGATGCAAACAGGGTTGCTCCTGCGATTACTATTACCGGAGAGCATTTTGGTACAAATGATAAGACGCTGTTTCGTAGTCAAAATACCGAGGCTCCAGTTTCAAAGGCGGTGGGCGTCACGGTGCGCTTGAAGAAGCTGAATGGAACGGAATGGTCCTCAAATATAGCGGATAGTGAACCATTTTATCTGGCGGATAAAGGCACAGCCATAAATGCTCAAACTCCTTCTGTGCCGGTGAGGTTTTCACTGGTATGCGCCCCGGCGGTAGGGGAGACGGTAATGGTCTGTAAAAAGCCAGGAAAAATCTATGCCAACGTGAATTTTACGTTTGATTATCGTTGAGTTTGCAGTGCGATTCATTAAACAGAATAGCTGTAAACGAGAGAGTTTTAAGGTGAACCAAAGTGACAAGGCGAGAAAAAAACAGAGTGAGTGACCAACCAGCTTTGCTGAGTAATGGCGGCTGCTCGACGTTACGTATGGTGATACTCCGGCTTTGTTGCGGGATGTTGGTTTCGCTGTGCCTGGCAGGCGGCGTCATGGCTGAATCCGAAGATCCTAAAAAACCGCCATTCCCACCGACGCAATCGAGTGGGATAGACGTGCACCTGAAAATAACTGTTCTGCCTGAACCTTGTGACGTCGGGATCAGTGGTGGTGATATTAATGGTTCAGAGCTGAATTTCGGCTCGCTGCCGGCGGCGGAGTTCAGTCAGGCAGGGCATATATCAAACCCCAGAAGATTTACTCTGGAATTAACCAATTGTGGTGATCCGGATGTTTCACCGAACGGACCTGTTATCACTGTGTCAGGAAACACTATCGACGCTGAACAAGGTTTAGTATTTCGTGATCCTGTCTCTGGTTCCGATGATAACGCCTCTGAGGGGTTGGGGTTTATTGTTCATTTAGGAGATGAAGGGAAAATAGGTTGGGATAATTTGGTAATAAATAATCATGAGAATCGCCTTGATTCGCTATTTTTTGATGATGGTCATGCACAGCTTCCGGTAATGGTAGCGGTTGCACGTGGAAAGGATAGCAAGATTATTCGACCTGGCTCGTTAATTGCGCGAGTCGCGTTTACCTATTCTTATCCCTGATATGTGGTTGATCACAGATGATAAAAATGTGGACCTGAGGGGAAGAGAGTTAGATGAAAATGAAAAATAACACTCTTATAAAGCGTGAGTTAATAACATGTCACAGCAGAGCGAAGTATTTGTGGCTCATCATGGTGCTGATTGGATGGATCATCGGTTGTGTGGCTTTGTCGGCTCAGGCAATTGAGATCACAATTAAAGGCAATCTGTTACGTCCGACTTGTGCGTTGAGTGTGAATGGTAAGTACGGCGGCGCTGATGGTTATAACGTTACTATGCCTCAGGTCTATGCGAGTCAACTGAAAAATAGCAAATATGTGGAAAGTTCCGCCTTAGACTTGGAATTTCAACTCAGTCACTGTAGTCCAGGCCAATCGCCAGCGTTGTACATATGGAGTAGTAATTTTGTCACACAAGATCGGGAACTGTTCATGCCTGTAAATGATGGTGGCGCTACCAAGGGAGTGGGGATTAGGTTACAGGACCTTGGCAACCAGACGTTTGTAGAGGTGAAGCCTAGCAGTGATCCGTTTCAGGTGCCGCTACCATTTGCAAAAGATGGAGCAACGAGGACGTTCAGGGCTTATGTGGGGGGTTTAGGCGACAAAAATAATCCGGCAACGTGCAAAACCGAGAGTAACGAGACCAATGTGTTATGCGGAGGATTAGCGCAAGTGGACATACATTTTGAGTTTTCGTATGAGCGCTTGAAGTAGATAACGTTATAAGTCAGGTGTACTTGAGGAATAGTGTCTGAAATGAAGTGGGATATATGAAAAAGCTGATAGTTATCGGGATGCTGGGGATATGGGCGGTTGTGGTGGTGTCGTCAGCCCACGCAGGTCTGATGTTGAGGAAGACACGCATTATTTATCAGCAGGGTGACAAGGTGCAAAGCATCTCACTGCAAAATTCAGGTGAAGAGGTCTATCTGGTACAAGCCGCGGTGACGCCGTGGGATAACTCAAATACCCGCTCATCGGAGTTTACGGTGCTGCCCCCGTTGTTCCGTATGGAGGGCAATAGCTTGAATGTGATGCGCCTTGTACGTACCGGTGGTGATTTCCCAGCTGATCGTGAGTCTCTGTTTCGTTTTCGGATTAATGCGATCCCGGCGAAGAAAACAGCTGATGACAGCAAGGAAAATAGCGACGGCAAACAAGATGAGATTGGCGCGTCGCTATCTATCTCGCTGGGTATGAATATTAAACTTATCTACCGGCCGGATAAGCTGCCGATGACGCCGGAACAGGCCCGTGGTCGGCTGACGTTTACACAATCAGGTAATAGTGTGGTAGTGACCAACCCAACACCGTATTACCAGACTTTTGCTCAACTGAAACTTGACGGCAAGGCGGTAGATTTCGATAAAGCCCCGTCAATATTGGCGCCTTTCGGCCAGACGACTCTTCCCCTGGCCGGTAAGGTTGGCGGTAAGGTGGAATGGTCGATGATCACCGATATCGGCGGGGTGAGTAAGCTACAGAGCGGTACGTTACAGGCTGGCTGAGTGTATTTTGAGATTGGAAGAGCATCACATGGCGGAGCGTAAGGTTTCAATCAAGCGGAGAGTGACGTCTGTGTTATGCGCTCTGGCAATGATATCACCGGTTTTGCCACTGAGGGCGGAAGAGAGTCTGGACGGGGTGTTATATATCAATGACGCCCGGGTGATTTACCTTGAATCATTTAACAATGGCGTCCCTTCGACATTCATTAATAACAGCGACAGCAACTATCTAATTCAGTCAACGGTACGGGAATTGGACCCTGCCACCGGTTTACCATTGGATGCTAAGGCGCCATTCATCGTGATTCCGCCTATTGCCAAGGTGGATGCGCATGAACGGCAGGTGCTGAAAATCCTGCGTACCGGCGGAGATTTTCCGAAGGATCGAGAATCTCTGTTCTTTCTGAATGTGCGTATGTTGCCTTCTGAGAAACCGTCATCGGCATTTAAGGGTTTCTCCGGCAAGGTGAAAATGACGGCGGCGCTGGCGGTGAAGGTGTTCTATCGTCCTGAGGGGTTGCCAAAAGAGGGAGTGGCCGGTGCGGTGAGACAATTAAGCGCGTCAGTAAAAGAGAGTGTTGTGACGCTGACTAATCCGTCGCCGTTTTGGATAACGTTGCAGGCTTTACAGGTGAATTCGTTTGCCGTACCGGATCAGGATTTATTTAGGATGGTGCCGCCATTTGGTCAGCAGAGCTGGTCACTGCCGGTGGGCAAAATGTCCCTTGGTAATAATGTCACGGTATCGTGGCGTGCTATTGGTGAGTTTGGGTTAAGCACCGATGAAGAGAGTCGATCTATTGTTGTATCTGGCAGTGGTTAATAACGATGTCGTGGTTAATAACAATATTGCAGATACCGACAGAGTAGATATTAAGTTGAATATATTTAAATAAGAGATGGCGATTTTAACAATGAAAATGTTAATTCCGGTGATAAGCTGCCGTTTAGAGCGACCGCCTATTTATCATCGTGTAAATCAAAATATTTCTATTTCTCTGGTGCTATCAAAGTGCCCGGTGAAATTGCGCCTTTCTCTGGTTTTCTGTCGGATGGTGCTGGCGTTTGTGACTGGATGGAGTGCTCAGGCGATAGGACGCGACTATTTTGACCCGGCCTTATTGGACTTTGGTTCGAATTCAGGGCAAACGGTGGATTTATCACAGTTTGAAACCGCCGGAGGTCAGGCGCCTGGGACTTATCGTGTTGATATTTACGTGAATGGCACTTTTTTTGATTCACGGGATATTACGTTCCAGCGTCATGGCGACAGCGAGCTGGTCCCGGTACTTACCCCAGATTTGTTAGATACCGCCGGTGTCAATATCAGCGACACACCGGCACTGAAAACCTTGCCGGTGGATAAGCCGATAGGGAGTCCGTTAGGTAAATTGATTCCTCAGGCTACGGCCCGCCTGAACTTTTCCCAGATGCGGTTAAATTTGAGTATACCCCAAATAGCGATGAAGCCTTCAACCAATGGTCAGGTTGACCCGAAATTATGGCAAGAGGGTATCCCGGCTTTTATATTGAACTACAGCGTTAATGGCAGTCAGAATCAGCGCTCGCAATTTGGTAATAAACAGACTAATCAGAGCCTGTTCGGTAGCTTCAATTCTGGATTGAATCTCGGGGCCTGGCGTCTTCGTAACACGGCGACCTATTCTTATAGTACCCAAACTTATAACCGGTATGACTCACTCAATGACGCCATGAAAAAAACCACCCAATCCCGGCAACGGTGGAACTTCCTGCAAACCTATTTGCAGCGGGATGTGGTGGCGTTACGCAGTGATCTGACGATAGGGGATACTTCCACCGGCAGTGTGGCGGGGCAGGTATTTGATGGTTTCCCCTATCGTGGGATTGGGCTGGCCACCAGCGATTCGATGATACCGGGTAGGCAGAGTGGTTTTGCGCCGATTATCAGCGGGATAGCTAAATCTAACGCGCAGGTGACGGTGACACAGAACGGCAGTGTGATTTATCAAACCAATGTCGCGCCAGGTCCATTTCGGATCACAGATTTGGTGGGTAGCAGTACCGGCGGGGATTTACAGGTGACGATCACCGAGGCTGATGGTACCCATCATGGGTTCAGTCAGGCTTATTCTAGCCTGCCGATGATGTTGCGGCAGGGGCAATTCAAGTACGAAGCGGCGGTAGGGCGCTATCACACCAGTGGGTATAGTAGCGGCGGGCGTAAGCCGGTGTTTGGCATGGTCTCAATGATTTATGGTCTGCCCGCTAACGTCACATTATATGGTGGTGGTTTGGTAGCGCAATCGTACCAGTCAGCGGCGCTGGGGACCGGGCTTTCCCTTGGTATGATGGGGGCGTTATCTGCGGATATCACCACTTCCCGGGCGCGGTTGAAAAATATGGCTGACATTCAGCGCGGAGAATCTTACCGGGCGAAGTATTCGAAAAGTATGCTGACCTCCGGCACGACAGTGGATTTAACCGCGTACCGCTATTCAACCCGTAATTACCTTAGTTTTTCCGATGTCAATACCCAAGGTTACAGTGTTTGGGGGGAGCTTCCCTCTTGGATGTCTCAGCGACGTCGTAGCAGTTGGCAAATGAGATTGAGCCAGTCATTGCCGGGTAACTATTCCCTGTGGCTCAGTGGTCAGCGGGATAACTACTGGGGCAGTTCTAAAACTAACACCACCCTGTCGATGGGATTGAGTGGTTCTTTCTACCGTGTGGGCTGGGGGCTTAATTACAGCATCGATCGCATACGCGGCAACGGCGACTGGCCCGAGAACCGACAAGTTTCATTGAACGTCAACATTCCTCTGAGTCTGTTTGGCTCCTATGCGGCGCTGAGCAATGCGTATGCCAACTATAGCTTGTTCCACGATAGCACGGGGCGCGGCAGTAACCAGTTAGGTTTGGGCGGTTCATTGCTGGATGACAATAGTCTGTCCTGGAGTGTATCGCAAAGTCAGGCGAATAAAGGGCAGGGAAACAGCGGATCAGTATCAATGGGATACAGTGGTTCCCTTGGGCAGGCTAACCTGGGATACAACTACGATTCATCGGGCGGGCGAGGGGTGAACTACGGAGTTAGTGGCGGATTGATCGCCCATCAGCATGGTGTCACGTTGGCATCGCGTATTGGTGATGCCGCGGTATTAGTGCGGACGTCGGGGGTTGGCGGTATTCGTGTGATGAACTCCAACTCGATTTCGACTAATCATTGGGGATATGCGGTGGTGCCTTATGCTCAGACGTACAGCCGTAATAGTATCAGTTTAGATCCGTCATCGCTGCCGGAAGGGGCTGACATGGCACAAGGCAGCAAGAACGTATTCCCGACCAAAGGGGCGGTTGTGATGGTGGATTACCCTGTACGTATCGGGCAGCAATTGCTGATGAATTTGCTCTATCACGGTAAGCCGGTACCGTTTGGGGCAATGGCGGGGCTTAAAGGGGATACAGCAACCAATCTGGCGGCGATCGTCGGGGAAGGAGGACAAGTGTACCTGAGTGGTATGCCCCCTAGTGGGGTACTCAAAGTGAAGTGGGGCAGTGCGCCGGACAGTCAATGCGAGGTGGTGTTTAACTTGGGGCCGCCGCCGGTAAAAGCGAAGCAAGATAAGAGCTGGAGCCCCATGAGGCAATTGAACGAAACCTGCCGTTAAGATGGATGGGGCAAGGTTAAGATGAGGTGGTGTTGTGGGTCTGCACAGATAACCTGATGTGGAGAACCATCGTTATTAGAGGAAGAGGAACCGCTGAAAGGTGGATGTAATCTGGCCGGGATGGGGGGAGATCAACGAATGAAAATTTCTAATATGGCAACTGGGAAGTTACTCCCGGTTGGGCAGCCGATGAATACGAAGAAGACGTTTATTAATAAGATAAAACAGGATATTGGTTGGATGGTGGTTCATTGTCGCTGGTGGTCGATGCCGATATGGGTGGGGATGATATGCCTATCCGTGGGTATCTTTTCTTCTCCCTCAGTGTTTGCCGATCAGTCCCGAAATTGGAATGCTGATGTAGCTTTGAAAGCTTTGGGGCCTGAGCGGATGGTAAAACGGAGTGATGGAGTCATCAATTACCCGGCAGCGGGTAAAGCGACCTTAGATCTGTTTCAAATTCATAGTATGAGGGATATGGAGCATGGTACCACTTCATATGATCAGAGAAATCTGAATCAGGTCCGGTTCCAGCTCAGAGCACGTGGGGAAATTTTTAAAGTCCCGAAAGTGGTCTCAGGCAGTTACGAATGTACAATTATAGCCAAAACTAAATATTCTAGATGGATTAAAGATAATGATCCACATATACAGGGAACAGGCATTCAACACCTTACGGTAAATCTTGATAAGCCATACCCTAATGAAAATCTTTCCGACTCAGTACAGATCAAGCCGGAAAATCCTAATAGTGAAGCTGATGATTATCTTGTACATACAAGAATAAGTGACCTCTATTTTGACGTGTCTTGTCGTGGGGTAAATTTTTCATGGCAGCGAAGCCCTGATGAAAAAGTCGAATTTGATAGTGACGATAACTCACCAATTTTGAGTGTCTTAATTAATGGCGAGGAGCTTATGTCGTGGTCCAAACCAAGTCTTCCGCCTATCAAAGACCCGGTAACAGTACTGGAGCCGCCGGTTTGCGGTTTAGATGCTGGCAACCATGAGCCTGACCCTCATGCTGTTGTGGGGGTAGCGGAGATAGGAGAGGTTCTCCGGTCGTCCGGGCCATATCCGGTACAGCTCCTAACAGGTGGATTCACCGGGTTTAGTGGACTGTTTACTCTGAATATTACATGCAAGGTGAGCGATAAGAACAGTGCCGGTGGAGTGGCCACTATGCGGTTTTCCGCCCCACAGTTAGCTGATAATAATGAAAGTATCGTAGTGCCTGGCTTCGATGACGCGTTGAGGATTAAAGTGGTACCGACTTTGATAGGTGGGAATACTAAGCTGGCGGCGTCAAACGCGATGGGTAGGCCAGTAAAATTTGGTTTTCCCACGAACCCGGCGGACGTTCTGTACTTTACTGTGGGTGATACGCCAAACACCTATGTATCCCGAAACCGATTTGAGGCGACAGTTTGGCAAGTAAAGGCGTTAGACCCTGGTACTTTTGGTGAATTTCAGACCACGATGAACGCAACGTTAGTCGTACGATAACGCCTACGATGGCAGGGTATTTAAATATGGCATGGTGGCTTAGCCGCCTAAGTGCTTCATCTCAATAAATCACACTATTTCATTTCTCATGTGGTAACCGATCGACCAGTTAGTCACCAGGGGAGAGTAAAATGACAATCAATGTTAATGATTCAATGCCGCTTCAAATGAGCGGCAATCAGGCTGATTTGCCCGGAAATCAGACTATTACTGGCAAGCAGAGTAATCATGGGACTTTTCGTCTGCCTGTCTGCTTGTCTCATTTGAATGATACACCGTTGTACATGGCGGTCGCGTATTGGGGGTTATTGAAGGGGCGAGGATTTACCAAAAGTGAAATCAGTCAGGTGTTTCGGGTGTCGGAACGCCGGGCAAGGGATGTGATGAATTATATCTACAATGAGCGGAGTGATGTGATTTCCTGTGAAAAAGTCTTTTTTCGTGAAAAACATGGGAGTCGGCGTCTGATGCTGATTGTTACGGCGGTCGCTAAACCTATGCCTCAGAGGAGCCAGACACTGGTGACGAAAACGGTGAAGTCGGCGCATTCCCGGACATCATCACAGATTAATCATATGCGTAGTTGGTTTTTGCAACGCGCTTGCGGTCCGTTTATTTCTTAACGGTCCGTTTATTTCTTATAAGAGTATGACACAGGTGGCTGTCTGGCGGGATATGGTGGAGGATGCGTTTTTATCGATTCTGTGGGTAGGATGCTGATAAGCCGAGTGGTATTGGTTATCAGCATCGTACTGCTTATTGCCTGTGGGTTGTTATTGGGTAACAAAGTTCGCCACTCCTGGTATCCCCGTATGCTGCTAGCGTATTGGTGCCGGGCATGGATTTTGCCGCTATTGTTTATTGCAATTGGGTTGGTGTTAATGTTTGGCGTGGAGGGGGAGGGGTGGTTAGGTCGCATACTGGATGAGGTTGATTCCGTATTGATGGGCCTATTCCTTGAGCATCGGAATGACGCGCCGTCGGCTCTGTATCCGGCGCAGTCATCGACAGTGGTCTCTTGTGGGGCGGCGGTGGATAGCGCTGTTGGCTGTTCGCTTGCGGATCTGCCCGGTGTAGAAAACGATAATCAAAAGAAGATTCCCTGAGTAACGAGGGGAATCTATCCGGTTTAGTTTCTGTTACGGCTGACTCGCATCACATCCGGCATAATGCGGATTTTGCGCATAATATTTGCTAACTGGATGCGGTCCTTAGTGGTCAGCCGGATAAAAGCGCAGTAAACACGGCCATCTTTCTCTTCTGTGTTCATGCTCTGAATATTGGAGTTTGCTGCGTTAATCGCGGCGGTCAGATTTGCCAGCGCCCCTTGATGGTTAAACATATCCACTTTGATTTCAGCAATAAAATCACTGCTAACATCTTTATCCCACTCTACCGGCATAAATTTCTCCGGCTCTTTCTGATAGCCGCGAATATTACGACAGGATTCATGGTGGATAACCAACCCTTTGCCGGGGCTGATATGGGCGATAATCGGGTCGCCAGGGATCGGCCGGCAGCATTTGGCGAAAGTGATCAGCACACCGTCAGCGCCTTTGATCGGTAATTTACGTGCTCCGTTGTTATTGCTACTGGTGCTTGCGCTGCTCTCCTGCGCGCCTAGCAGGTTGCGGGCGACGACGATACTCATGGTATTGCCAAGCCCGATTTCAGCCAGCAGATCCTCTATTGTCGCGAGTTTCATTCTCGTCAACTCTTTATTGATATTTTCCTGTGGAATATCAACCAGCTTTTTCCCATTGCCCAACGCGTGATTTAGCAGGCGGCGACCTAGCCCAATCGAATCTTCCCGCTTAAGGTTTTTTAGCAATTGACGAATTTTGGCGCGCGCTTTTGAGCTGACGACAAAGTTTAGCCAGGCGGCGTTTGGCCGAGCGCCCGGCGCGGTAATAATCTCAACTGTCTGGCCGTTGGTCAGCGATTGCGATAATGGATATGGCTGGCGATCAACTCGCGAACCGACACAGGCATGACCAATATCGGTGTGTACGGCGTAAGCGAAGTCAACCGGGGTAGCGCCTGCGGGTAATTCCACAATGCGCCCTTTCGGGGTAAAAACGTAAATCTCATCAGGAAACAGATCAGATTTAACGCTTTCAATAAATTCAAAAGAGTTGCCGGCGCTTTGTTGTAATTCCAGCAGGCTCTGCATCCAGCGTTGTGCGCGAACTTGCGCGGCGGTGCTCGACTCTTTCTGTTCCTTGTAGGCCCAGTGTGCCGCGACGCCCATTTCAGCCATTTGATCCATATCTTCGGTGCGAATCTGGATTTCAACCGGTACGCCGTGAGGGCCAATCAGAGAAGTGTGCAAGGATTGATAGCCGTTGGCTTTAGGGATGGCGATATAATCTTTTATTCTGCCTGGACGGGGTTTATACAGGCTGTGCATCTGCCCCAAAACGCGATAGCAGATATCAACATTGTTGACGATGACCCGAAAGGCATAGATATCCATAATGGAATGGAAACGCTGCTCTTTGAGGTGCATTTTCTGGTAGATAGAGTAGAGATGTTTTTCCCGCCCGCTGACTTTGCACTCAATATGGGCTTCGGCCAGTCTGCCAGCGATTTCAGACAGAATTTTCTGGATCATCTCTTTACGGTTGCCACGGGCCGCTTTTACCACCTCTTTGATAACCCGGTAACGGTTAGGGTGAAGGGCCTCAAACCCAAGCTCTTCCAACTCGGTTTTCAGATGGTGAATACCCAGACGATGAGCCAGGGGGCTGTAAATCTCTAACGTTTCCCGGGCGATACGACGGCGTTTATCTGGACGTAACGCCCCGAGAGTACGCATATTATGGGTACGGTCTGCCAGTTTGATCAAAATGACGCGGATATCCTGCACCATCGCCATGATCATTTTGCGGAAGTTTTCTGCTTGCGCCTCTTTTTTATCGCGGAAATTCAGCTTATCAAGCTTGGAAACCCCCTCAACCAACCCGGCGACCACCGGGCCGAAAGGTTGGGCGATATCTTGAAAGGTGGCGGGCGTGTCTTCAATAACATCATGCAACAAAGCGGCCATCAGTGTTTCATGGTCGAGACGCATCTCCGCCAGAATACAGGCGACCGCGACAGGGTGCGTAATGTAGGGTTCGCCACTGGTGCGGGTTTGCCCGTCATGGGCATCCCGCGCGACAGTGTAAGCCTGCTTGAGGAGTTCAATTTGACTCCCAGGCAGATATTTTTGGATAAGCAGATTCAGGCTTTCGAACAGATACAAGGCAGACCTACCGTAGATTAACGACGACTTTCCGCGATAGCGGAAACCGCCTGCATTTCCGCGGCTTCCTGCTCTTGTTGTTCCTGGCGCTCACGGACATCCAGGATCTTACCGTTAATCAGCCCCTCTTCCACTTCACGCAGAGCGATAACCGTCACTTTATCGTTCTCTTCCGCCACCAGCGGGTCTTTACCGCCTGTTTGCAGTTGACGCGCTCGACGAGCGGCGACCAACACCAGGTCAAAACGGTTACCAATTTTTTCTACAGCGTCTTGAACAGTTACGCGTGCCATATGTGTGCGACTCCACAGGTAAAGAAATGACTGGGCATCATACTGAAATTGGGTTCAGTCTGCCAATAATTTGCTGATTAAAGCATCATGCCGTTGCGCCTGGCGCTCCCGATGCAGGCGTTCTGAACGGATGATGGTGTGTAGATCGGCCAATGCAGTATTGAAATCATCATTAACGATTAAATAATCATACTCGTTATAGTGAGCCATTTCTGCAACGGCTTGCTCCATACGTTTTTCAATAACGTCTTCACTGTCCTGCCCCCGGCCACGCAGACGGCGACAAAGCTCTTCCTTCGACGGCGGCAGGATAAAAATGCCGCGGGCAGATGGCATCTGTTTGCGGATCTGCTGTGCTCCTTGCCAGTCGATATCAAGAAAAACATCCACCCCACTGGCAAGCGTTTCTTCAATCACTTTCCGGGATGTACCGTAATAATTATCAAAAACACGGGCGTGTTCCAGAAATTCATTATTATCGATCATCTGGCGAAAGGCTTCTTCGGTGATAAAAAAATAGTGTTCACCATGATTCTCACCGGGGCGCATTGCACGTGTGGTATGGGAGACAGAAACCTGAGTATCATACAAAGGTTGAGTTTTTAATAAAGCCTGAATCAGACTTGATTTACCCGCTCCGCTTGGCGCAGAGACAATATATAACGTGCCTTGGATCATGATGGTGTCTTGGTTGATTGGATAACAATAGCAATGAAGCAGAATAAAATTCTTTTACAGTATACACGTACCTGCTCATATGTGTCGCGTTGCCGATGCATTTCTGCCGAAATTTTGTTGGCGAAGGATTGCTAATGGGTATTTTGTATCGTTAGGGGGAGTTCTTTGCTTAGAATTTTGCTCTATAAGTTATCACAACTGTTGTTAAATGAAACAAAAATGTTGTATTTATTGTTTTATGTGTCATGATTACTTGGTCGAGAAGGAGGCATGAATGAAATACAGTGAGTTCCGCCGATGGCTAATTTCTCAAGGGGTTCTAATCGAGAAGGCTAGGGGTGGAGGAAGCCACCGAAAGGTATCTATAAATGGTAAATCGTCGGTTTTCCCCGATCATGGCTCCAAAGAGATCCCTGGACCATTGAGGAAGAAAATAATGAAGGATCTGGGGCTTTAAGTTCCGGTTATCTATCTTAAAGAGAGGTATTATGTTTAATTATCCGATAAAACTAGAATATGACGAAGAGACAGGAAGCTATGTGGCTAGTTGTCGTGATCTTCCTTTATTCAACTCAGTAGGTGACTCAGTTGATGAAGCTCTTCTCGAATCTATTGATGGGTTGGTTACGGCTATTGCTATAGAAATTGACAAACGTCGGCCTATACCTGAAGCATCCCTGTTGGAGGCAGGTGAATATGTTGTCAGTCTCCCTATTCTCGTCGCAATGAAAGCGGCATTGCATAATGCAATGATAGAGACAGGAACACGCAAAGTCGATCTTGCTCGACGATTAGGGCAAAAGGGGCCACAGATTGATCGGCTTCTTGATGTTGAACATTCATCAAAGGTTGAAGTTGTTGAATTGGCCTTGCATCAGTTAAATAGAAAGTTAGATATAGCGGTTAATACTACACTACATCATTAAATAAAATATCACATAAATTGAGATATTTTGCGAATGAAAGTAATTGAAAGAGTAACATGAACAAGTAAGCGGATAATATGATTAAGTGTGAATGAATTAGAAAATCAGTATAATAACTGGAATTAAATATTCTGATATTTCAGATTAATAGCAAATAAGATGAATTATAACTCGGTCTATTATCTGTATTGCTTGGATATTCAACCGGGGATTGCTCCCCGGCTGTTTTATTAATGATCTTTATTGATTATTGCTATCCGCTTTTCTCTTCCAGGGGAGATTATCTGGGTTAGCATGGGGGGCTGACTGCTTCTGGTTAGCACTTTCCGCACTAGTCGGCCTCATGACTGCCGGGTCTTTAAACTTATCATTTGGATTATCGTCTGGTGGCGTCCAGAAAGCGACATTATGAATCCAATGGCAGTTGTCTTGCATCTCAATTGACGGCACCCCGTTTGCCCACTCACTTTCCCACTCAAATTTCTCTTCAGGTTTACGTTCCCATGAAAATCCAGCCCCTTTGCAGGTTGCTGTGTAAACCAGGTCTGTTATGCTGGATTCCATAACATTTTGGTCCCCTTGGAACCGGTGGATCTCATGATTTACAACGGCAGCATCCGTGTAAAGGTTTGCGATGGCTTTGCCGGGCGCGCCATCTTTACGCTTGGCAGTCATCTTACAGTAATACTTACCTGTGATCACATGCGGAACCTTGAAGATTCTGTTTTGCGCTCTAACCCAAAACATGCCGTCTTTTAACATCAAATCTCCGGTCGGCGTTGGAAACTCATGATCGACTACTGTTGGAAAGATACCCGCTAAGTTAGTGGACCCCCTTGCCGGGTAATGAACCGGCTTACCTTGGTTGTCTTTCCCATTGATGATTGGCTGCCCGAGAGCTTTAAATATGGATTCTGCGTCCCAGGGGGGAGTAGCAGGGTATATTGGGTCTGGTGTTGGTTGTTTACTCGGGCATTCAGGCGCGGCTAATACCGAGGTGGAAAAAAGCGCCCCGATAGACACGCACATCACCCATACCGGCCAGCGTTGATTTCGGCCAACACTCTGCTTGACGCTGTTGATGAACGTTTTTTCCATATTCATCGGAGACTCTGACGGGGATTGTTCCCCGGTTGGTATATTAAAAATTTTCATTCTCTGTGATAACCCTGTCCCGGCCAGATTGTATTGGCCTTTTAAGGGCACTCCTTCTTTAAATGATTATTTTCTGCATCGGGTTATCCGTGCAGGCCAACATTACAGATTGCATTCATATAAGGGTATTGCAGGAACTTATGTTTGAGGAGAAACCGTCTGGATTCATATTACCCTCCTAAATTTAAGGTTGTATTGGATTAACCTTTTTACCCACAGGGGAGCCTGTACCGTAAAACTAAACCCCTTGCGGATTACGCTGATTTTCTATTGCGACTAACAAGACATAAATAAGTTTAGCAACTCTTTAAAAAAAAGATAATAGAAAAAGCAAAAGATTAGAAAAATGTGATAACGAAAAGTTATCAACCGATAACTATAGTTTATCGCTAAAGTGGATTGTTAATGATGGTTGCTAAGATTGTTTTTCACAAATAAATGATAAGAGTGATAATAATGAGATTTAAATAGAAGAATTTAATCGGGATTTACATCTTTATGGCTATTATTACGTGAACGAGTAACTTAATTAACTAATAACCTATTGTCGGGCTGGAAATAAGGTGTTGTTAAGTTGTTTTCGTAATTTACGTTCTATATGATTTATAAAATATTAGTTATTTTGGGGTTTTTGATGTTTGTTTTTCACACTTTTTCGTAAAGTTATTGTCTTTTGAACTTTATTTAGAAGGTGATTTTGCTAATAACAGTCGGCGGGTAAGGTGATATTTTAAATGAGATAATGATAGGCAGAGCCGAGTGTTATGGCTCTGCCTTGGTTTTAGTAACAATTATTGAGTGCCTAACCGGGGATTGATCACCGGCTGTTTTGTTGACGATTTTTATTTATTGCCGCTATTCGTACTAGTCGGCCTCATGACAGCCGGGTCTTTAAACCGATCATTCGGATTGTCGTCTGGTGGCGTCCAGAAAGCGACATCATAAGCCAAATTGCAAAGGTCTTGCATTTTAATTGACGGCACCCCGTTTGCCCACTCACTTTCCCATTCAAACTTCTCTTCGGGTTTACGCTCCCATGAAAATCCACTTCCTCGGCAGGTTGCTGTGTAAACCAGGTCTGTCACGCTAGATTCCAGAACGTTTTTGTCTCCCTGGAATCTGTGGATGATCTGATTTGTAACGACAGCATCCGCCTCAAGGGTTGCTGTGGCTTTCCCGGTCGATCCGTCTTTACGCTTGGCAGTCATCTTACAGCTATACTTACCTGTTACCACATGTGGAACCTTGAAGATTCTGTTTTGAGTGTTGATCCAAAACAGGCCCTCTTTTAACTGCAAATCTCCTGCCGGCGTTGGAAACTCATGATCGATTACTGGCGGAAAGACATTCGGTAAGTTAGTGTACCTCCTTGCCGGGTAATGAACCGGCTTACCTTGGTTGTCTTTCCCATTGATGATTGGCTGCCCGAGAGCTTTGAATATGTATTCTGGTATCCAGGGCGGGCTAGCAGGGTACACAGGGCTTGGTGTTGGTTGTTTACTGTAGCATTTAGTCGCGGCCAATACCGAGGTGGAAAAAAGTACTCCTATAGACACGCCCATTACCCATACCGGCCAGCGGCGTATTCGGCCAATATCCTGCTTGACGCGGTTGATGAACGTTTTTCCCGTATTTATCGGAGACTCTGACGGGGATTGTTCCCCGGTTGGTATATTAAAAATTTTCATTCTTTGTGATAACCCTGTCCCGGCCAGATTGCATTGGCCTTTTAAGGGCACTCCTTCTTTAAATGATTATTTTCTGCATCGGGTTATCCGCGCAGGCCAGCGCCAACGTTACAGGTTGCGTTTATATAAGGGTATTGCTGGTACTTATGTTTGAGGAGAAATCGTCTTGATGCATATTACCCTCCGAAATTTAAGCTTGTATTGAATTGACTTTTTTACCCACAGGGGAGTCCGTTAACAAAAACTTAATCCTTTTTGGGTTAAGCTGATTTTCTATCGCGACTAATAAGACATAAATAAGTTTAGCAACTCTTTAAAAAAAAGATAATAGAAAAAGCAAAAAACGAAAAGAATGTGATAACAAAAAATTATCAGCCAATAACTATAGATTAACGTCAGGGTTGATTGTTGGTAGTGGTTTTCAAGATTGTTTTTCACAGGTAAATGACAATAATGAGATTTAGGCGGAATAATTTGTCGGGGATATGCATCTTTATGGCTATTATTTATTACGTATACGAGTAACTTAATTTACTAACAACTGATTGCAAGGCGGAAAATAAGTCGTTGTTAAGTTGTTGCCGTAACTCTCGTTCTGTGTGGTTTATGAAAAATTAGTTATTTTGGGGTTTTTGATATTTGCTTTCAGAACTGTTTCGTAAAATTATTGTTTTTTCAATCTTTATTTGTAAGCTAATTTGGGTAATAACAGTGGGTGGGTGAGATGATATTTAAAGTAGAATAAGCGATAGGCTGAACCGAGGAATTGTGGTTCAGCCTTGGTTTTACTGTTTTTTAGTGATTCATAATACCAATCGGCTAATCATCATATTCGCTATGTACTATATTGTCACCCAGATCCAAAAGGTCCCAGGCTAATCTTTGGCCATTCGCCCGTAAAATGGTGAATGCGCTGCTGGATGCACTTAGGCTGATGATATCTTGTAGTTGGGCTATTCCAGGTGGTATCTGGATATTAAGTTCTTTGGGCCCCCAAGCGACCACGCTACGGTTTGCCCGTAGAGCCGCGAAAGCATAATGACCTCGCGAGGAATCATCAAGATCGGTTGTACTCAGGCTGACGATATCCTTTAATTTGGCAATCTCGGGTGGGACACTAATAAGACCCCAGGAGACCACACTGCGGTCTGCCCGTAGAGCTACAAATGTGTTCCTTGATGAGTATAGGCTGACGATATCCTTTAATGCGGCAATTGCGGGTGGAACCTGACCACCAGAGCTTGGGTCCCCCCAGGCGACGACACTGCGATCAGTACGCAAAGCGGCGAAAGCACCGTTTGTTGCACTTAGACTGATAATATCCCGTAATGAGGCGATTTCTGGTGGGACTTGGCCGCCATAGTCTTGATGCCCCCAAGCGACTACGCTACGGTTTGCCCGCAGGGCGGCTAAAGCATAAGTTGTTATACTTAGGTTGACAATATCTTGCCATTTTGCAATTTCAGGAGGTATCGAATATCCGGGCCAGGTGACCACGCTGAGGTCTGCTCGCCGGGCGATGAAAATATTATTTATTGAACTGAGACTGATAATATCCTGTAATTTGGCAATATCGGGCGGAACTCGGACGTTTCCCCAAGCGACCACCCTACCGTTTGCTCTAAGGGCGGTAAAGGTATCATTTGTAAAGTAATATTGTACAATTATTTTGTGCTTGCCACGGTTGTAATCTCCGCAATCGTCTGGGTTACGGTCTGGCCACCAGGCTGCACAGACACCATCCGAAATGTTATGTATTGAACTTATGCTTATAATGTCATTTAATTCAGCAATTTCTGCTGGTAATTTGCCGCCATATTTCTGATTTCCCCAAGCGACTACACTACCGTCTGCCCGCAAGGCTGAGAAAGCATAATTTGTTGAACTCAGGCTGACAATATCCTGTAATTTGGCAATTTCTGGCGGTATAGAGCCGCCATACTTCTCATCTCCCCAAGCGACCACGCTACGGTCTGCCCGCAGGGCTGCGAATGCATAGCCTGTTGAACTCAGGCTGACGATATCTTGTAATTTGGCAATTTCTGACGGTATAGAGCCGCCACCGCTCTCATCTCCCCAGGCGACCATTCTGCCATTTGTTAATAACATGGCGGTTGCGGTGTAAGTGGAGGTGATGGAGACCTTGTTGTCTTTCCCATTGATTATTGGCTGCCCGAGAGATTTGAATATGTATTCTGTGTCCCCTAGGTCTGGTGTTGGTTTACTGGGGTATTCAGTAGCAGCCAATACCGAGGTGAAAAAAAGCGCCCCTATAGATACGCACATTACCCATGCCGACCACCGGCGATTTCGGCCAACATTCTGCTTCACTCTATTGATGAACGTTTTTTCAGTATTCATCGGAGACTCTGGCGGGGATTGTTCCCCGATTGCCATGTTAAAAATTTTCATTCTTTGTGATAACCCTGTCCCGGCCAGATTACATTGGCCTTTTAAGGGCACTCCTTCTTTAAATGATTATTTTCTGCATCGGGTTACCCGTGCAGTCCCTCATTACAGGTTGCATTTATATAAGAGTATTGCTGGAACTCATGTTTGAGGAGAAATCGTCTTGATGCATATTACTCTCCTAACTTACGGTTATATCGGATTTACCTTTACCTACAGGCAGTCTGTACCGTAAAACCTCTGCTCAATGGATTAACTAGTAGTCGTATTCATAATGTAATTTATTATCATCAGTCGAACCCCAGCCAACTCTCTGACCATCGATCCGCAGTACGGTAAATGAGTTTCTTGATGCACTTAGGCTAACGATATCTTGTAACTGGGCAATGTCGGGTGGGATTTGACTACTGGGATCATTTCCCCAAGCGATTACTCTGCCATTTGGCAATAACATGGCGGTTGCCCCTCTGGTAGAGGCGATAGGCATATTATTATCAGCGTGACTACTCCTGTTTGGTTGCCAATATTGTTTTGTAGGATTACCGCTAGTATCCATGTTTGGTGAGGGATCGTTATTTTGATTCATATTGTTCTCCTAATGATGGTGATATCGGATTGACCTTTTTACCTACATTACCCACAGGGGAATCTATGCCATAAAACCTATCCTTTGCGGGTTAAGCTGATTTAATACTAGCCATTCTTTGATGAGTAAGATAATAGAGAGAGGTTATCGGCTAATAACTATAGGTTAATACTAAATTGACTTTTTGGTAGTTGGTTTTGGATTATTTTTTATCGATAAGTGATGAAGGTTAAAATTATGAGGCTTGAACGACGGAATTCAGAGGAAATGTACATCTTTATGGCTATTCTAATTAATACGTGAATATGTAACTTAATCTACTAAGTATTAATTGTAAAAAAAAGAGTAAAAATTACCAGAGTGGTTGCCGTAATATTCGATTTTTCCTGTTTATAAAAGTGTCAGTTATTTTGGGGTTTTTGATCTTTATTTGAAAGGTGATTTTGGTGATAAAAGAGGGAGGGAGAACTAAGATTTAAAATGAGTGCTTGATAGGCTGAGTTATTCTATTTGTCTCAGCTATTGGTTAATGGTTCACTTAATGGATTAACTAATTATATTCGCCGTGAGCCTTAATATCTAATTCTAAGGGCTTAACGATCGGTTGCCCGTTTTCTTTTGAGTTTCAATCCCTTTACTGTGTTGATGAGGGATCAGGTAATTGTTGTGATCTCCCTGCCAACTGTTTGACACCTGACTGACCAATTAGGGAACGCATCTGAATAGTGAAAACTGTTCAAACCCGCCTGGCTTTTAAACCTCTCGAATTCGACAGGTTTAAAATTGGCTGAATTGTAGAGCTGCTCCCATATCCCCAGAAACTCAATAGTATTTCGGTTACGTAGCCAATTATAGAGGATACTCTCGTCCCCAAAGTTCTTGACCATATCGGTCAACGAGATGTAGTCCTGATCATTATCTATCGTTGAAAAATGCGGATGTAGCTGACTGTTACAAGAGAAAACAAATATGAAAAACACCCGAAGATGCTTTTCTATGTCGTTTGGATTAAGTTGTTTTGAAGCCAAAATGTAGTTCACAATTGCAAGCTTTGGCGTAGTTCAATAATGTCTTAAGTGTTGGGTTTCCATTTCCTTTTTCAAGCCTGGAAATATTCGCTTCTTTTGTTCCCATACGCTGGGCAACTTGGTTTTGCGTTAGACCAGCAGCATGCCGCATGCGTAATAGAGTATTAATTAGCTCGAATTCTGGTTTTAGCGCATCATACTCAGCTTTTACATCTGGGTTAGATAATGCTTTGGATTTTAGCGACTTTAAACTACTCATTTTGTAACCTCTTTCATTCGTTTATAAGCGAGATCAAGATCCTTTTTAGATATCTTCTGGTTTTTCTTAATAAACGCATGAAGGACGATGATATTTGGGCCTTGTAGGTAACAAAACAATCTGCGTCCAATACCTTCTTGCGCTTTGGCTCGAATCTCGAATAGACCTTTTCCCATTGACTTAGTGTGTGGCTCTCCAAGATTAGCGCCATATTCTTCAATGAGTTCAAGTAGTTTCAGCATACGAGCTTGAATTCTGGGTGGCATATTGAGGATTGCATCCTCGACACCATCGTAGAGTTCAACGTTCCAGTTCATATTCAATATTGTCCTAAGACTTATCCTATATGATAAGTTTGTGAGTTGTCAAACCTCTGTTTTCGATGAAAACCACAGGGGTGGGAGTTGTTATGGAAACCCTGAAGTGACTGCTCCCCGCCGTAAAAACGGCGAGGCTTCCCACTTCTCAGGCCGCCACCGTCTTTATGACGGATTTACGCTGGCCTCCGTGGGCAGAGACGACGAGTCCCGCCGCCTGTAATTCTGTTATGCCCTTGCGCTGGATGTTGAGCGCC